>DUUU01000570.1 GCA_012841485.1 Armatimonadota bacterium | reverse complement strand
GATGAGATCACGCGCGTGCCGCTGCTCGCGCGCTGGCCTGGCGTCATCCCGGAGGGCACTACGTGCCCGCATCCGGCTTCGCACATCGATGTGGTCCCTACCATCCTGGATGCTTTCGGCTACGCGATCCCGCGCATCCTCGAGGGCAAGAGCATGATGCCGGCGCTGCGCGATCCGCGGCAGCGGGTCAACGACGTCGTCTTCTCTGAGTTCGGGCGCTATGAGGTGGACCACGATGGTTTCGGGGGCTTTCAACCGGTGCGCTGCGCCCTCGACGGCCGGCATAAGCTGGTGATCAACCTCATGACCTCGGATGAGCTGTATGACCTTGAAAGGGACCCGGAGGAGATGGGAAACCGCATCAACGCCCCCGAATATGCGGCGATCCGCGACGCGCTGCACGATCGTCTCCTCGACTGGATGAACCGGACTCGGGATCCCTTCCGCGGTTACTATTGGGAGCGCCGGCCCTGGCGCACGGACGCGCGCGAGGCCACCTGGGCCTATACCGGCTACACGCGCCAGCGGGAGAACGAGGAGTATGAGCCCCGCCAGCTGGACTACGACACCGGGCTGGAGATAGTCGAGGCTCACCGGATGAAGAAGCTGTAGCGCGCCAACAGCGCGGGTGGATTCCGGCCGACCTGGGCCGCACCCACCGGGAGGGGGATCGGGATGTACCAGATCAAGCCACGCAGGCTCTTCGCGATGGATTGGGCGATGGCTGACGAGCGGAACGTGCGCCGGATGGAGCGCATGGTCCGGGGTATAGGCCGCGATCCCTCCGAGGTGAGGGTGCTCGCGGCCGAGGAGCTTCCCGACGTGATCCGCGAGAGCGGGTGGATTGGGGAAGTGCGCCAGGGGGCCTACGACACGTCGCGCGACCCCGACTTCATCTTCAACGCCTTTCGCTGGGTGAGCGATGCCGAGCGCGCGGAGATCTTGCGCAGCGCTCTCTTCCGCCGGTGCGTGGAAGCCCACCGGACCTACGGCGACTGCAAGCAGTGGTTCACGGGAGGCCGCGTCCTGGCGATGCTGGGTGCCGCGCCGATCCATCACTATGAGAAGCGCCCCCACTGGGATCCCAAACTGGTCTGCTGGAGCCTGCACGACATCCACAGCGCCTGGGGATGTGTTCACCGATGCGCCTACTGCCAGCGCGGATCTGTCTACGTGATCAACCTGAACCTGGAAGAGTATGTCGAGCGCGTCGATCAGCTCTTGGAGCAGAACCCCTGGCAGAAGACGATCCGGTATGACGTGGAGCAAGACGTGCTTCCCATCGAGCCGGAGTATGGGGCCTGCGAGCTGCTCGTAAACCACTTTGCCCGCCTTGACGACCGCTACCTCATCCTCTTCTCCAAGAGTGCCAACGTGGATCACCTCCTCTCGCTAGATCATCGCGGCCACACTATCATGCTCTGGACGCTCTGCTCACGCACGGTGACCCGGCGCTACGAGCCGCGGACCGGCTCAATGGAGCAGCGAATCGAGGCTGCCGCGAAATGCAGCGAGGCCGGCTATCCCGTCCGCTTCAAATGCAAGCCGGTGGTCCCGATCCGGGGCTGGCGCGAGGAGACGACGGAGATGCTGGAGCTCCTCTACTCCCGCGTGAAACCGGAGAACATCAGCATGGAGATGGTCTTCTTCGACAGCGTCGCGGAGATGGATGCCACGCTCGGCCTGGAGAACCTGGATCCCGAGTTTGTCGAGGCGGCGCGCGAGGCGGAGGCACGCTATGGCGACCAGTGGCGCAACGATCTGGAAGGGCCGCGGCCATTCACCTTCGCGGTCAAGGAGAAGGTCTACCGCTACCTGATCAGCGAGTCGCAACGGTTGAGCCCGGAGACGCCGGTGACGCTCTGCGCGGAGACGCAGCGCATGTGGGACGCCCTGGCGCCACTCATCGGCTATCGGGAGCATGATTACGTGTGCAACTGCGGCCCTCTCTGCACGCCCGGTTTGAGGCGGATCGAGCGCGTTTCCGGCCCAGATGCTCCCCGGATCGCAGAGCGGGCCGCAGCTGCCACGTGACCGCCCCAGGAGGGCGCACCGTGCGCCTTCACGCATCTATGGACACCCTCCGGGAGAAGCCCGGCCCGGCTTCTCTCGGAGGCAGCCACGCTCTGCCTTGGCGCGGCTCGTTGCGAATCTCTGGCACCTCTCGTTGCTGGCTATTCGCCCTGGCGCTCTGCCTCCTTGCCCTCGCGAACCAGGTGGCGCACGCGAGGCCCTCCTGCCTCGCCGCCTTTGCGGCCTAGCTCTTCGTAGCCCTCGTGGCCCAACTCCTGCTTGCGGGCTTCGCCGAGCTTCTTGCCGGCCTCCACCATCTTCTCGTGAAGTTTCTCCTTCTTCTCCATCGTCATCCCCCTCATGGCTCATAGCCGATGCCAACCCGACCCAAACCACGAACGAGGTTCTCCCGGCGCAGGCGTGACACCCTGGCTGGGGGAAGTGCCAGCCCACGCACGCGGAGCACAAGGTGGGGACGCATGCCGCTGCAGGGGAAGGGGAGTGTGGCGCGGAACCGGGATTCGGTTGCAGGGGGCGGCACTACGCCCGCTCCAGGCAAGAAGGCGCGCTCCCGATCCCTCGTCGCGCCGGTGCCTTGGAGCCAGAGAGCCGCGCAGACACTGAGAGGAGTCTGGAGAGATGCTGAAGGGGATCTCGCCGCTGTTGAGTCCCGAGCTGTTGGATGCCCTCTATCGCATGGGGCACGGAGATGAGATCGTGTTGGCCGACGCGCATTTTCCGGGCGAGACACTCGGCCAGCGCGTTGTTCGCGCCGATGGCCTGCGGATTGCCGATCTGCTCGACGCGATCCTGCCCCTCTTTGAGCTGGATAGCTACGTCGACGCGCCCGTGGTGATGATGGCCGCGACGCCGGGCGACACCCTCGATCCCGCCGTGGAAGCGGCCTATCGCGCCGCCATTGACCGGCACGCGCCCGGCACGCCGGCGATTGCGCGCATCGAACGCTTTGCCTTCTACGAGCGCGCGGAAGCAGCCTTCGCGGTGGTGATGACCGGCGAGACGGCCAAGTACGGCAACATCCTGCTGAAGAAAGGCGTCACGCCCTGCTAAACCCCGGTTCGTACCGCGAGCGCCCTCCTGCCTATGCCTCTTGACGCAGACAGGAGGGCGTTCTCTGTCTCTGTGCTACGTGTGCCCGGCTGCCTAGGCGAAGGAGGGCACCTCGAGCCAGGCGCCGCCGCGCATGGCCGAATCGTGAGCCACGATCCCGGGCGCCGTCATCTCCATCGCCCGGATCTCATCAATGCGCGGCTTTGCCCCACGCTCCAGTGTCGCCAGAAAGTCCTGAATCAGGAGGTACTCGGCGGTTCCATGCCCGCCCGCGCGCGCCGATTCGGGGAGCGACGGATCGGAGACGGGTATCTCGATGGCGTGGTCGGTCTCCATCTCGCCTTCGACGTAGAGCCGGCCAGGGCCCTTCAGCCCGCCGCGGTCCGTCTCGACATACCCCCTGGTGCCATGCAGCGAGTAGAAGTGGATGTGGGGATGGCGGGGGAGGACGGAGGTGCGGAGCAGCTTGATGGTCATGCCACTGGCCGTCTCAAAGAGCGCCACCTGCATATCGATCCCGCCGATGTCGCCCTCGGGAAGCACGCGCCGGCTGTTCCCCAGGCCGAAGGCGCGGGTGATCCGGTCGCCCGTGATCTCCAGGATCGGGCCGAGGGAGTGCGAGCAGTAGTGGAGCGGGGCGCGCTGCGTCCGCCACCGCGCCTTGCCTATCTGCCGGTCGAAGATGAGCGAGGGGATCGGGTGGAGGTATTCGCATTCGGCATGCACGATGGTGCCCAGACGCCCGGCCTGCACCCACTCCTTCCACTGAGACACGAAGTGCCAGTAGATGCAGTTCTCTGCCATCATGTAGGTGCGCCCGGTGCGGCGGACCGCATCGATAATGCGCGCGCAATCGGCCAGCGTGGACGCGGCGGTGACCTCGCTCAGCACGTGGCAGCCCGCGTCCAGCGCCGCCACCGTCTGGTCGGCATGAAGCGGGATGGGGGTGCCGAGGAAGACGATCTCCGGGCCGGCAGCGAGGAACTCCTCGTAGCGCATGAAGCACTGGCTGTCCGACAGCTCCAGCTCGCGCTGGAAACGCGCCAGCGCCTCTTCGGAGGCGTCGCAACACGCCACGATCTCGCACCGCGGTTCCTCCGCAAAGAGGCGTCCATACCCGGAGCCCCGGCCGATGCCCACCAACCCGACTCGCCATTGACTCATCCTTTTGCTCCTCACACGCGCCAGGCATGCCTGGCCGGGTTCTCGAGATGCGCAACGTCCCCCGATCCCTCGGACCAGCAGAGTGAGAGTTCGCCCCCGGAGACGACGGCCCCTGCCTCCCTCACTCCGCTCGCCTATCACCCGAGATCACGGCTGGGGTGAGAGCCGCATGATCCACTCGGCGGCCTGCTGGCGGATCGCGTCCAGGTCGCCCTGGGGGTCGATTCCATCCAGCCACCGGGCGGCGTCCGCAGCCACTCCGGCAGTCGTCTTCGCATTGCGCGCGCGCTCAATCGCCTTTTGCAGCGTCGCGATGTAGCGCATGTCATCCACCGCCTCGCGGTAACCCTCCCACTGGATCGTACCGATGACGCCATCGACCGTGGGATAGGTGAAGCAGTGATCGCGGTAGGTGCGGTGGTCGAAGTCGTTCCAGACGTGACCGAACGCATGCTGGTAGGCGTAATCCATGGCGCCGTCATAGCCCGCCTTCCAGAGGACCAATCCGAAGTTGCGCCGGTAGGTCTCCGGTTCCTCATTGCCCACCTGGGGATACGCATAGCAGAAGACCCGGCTTCCAACGCCATGGAACTTCTCTGCTTCTTCCGGCACGGGGCGCCCGGCCAGAACCGCCAGGTTCAGAAGGTCTCCCATCGCTTCGAAGGTGCCCAGGTAGCAGGCGACAAAAGTCTTCGCGCCGGTCTCCTGGACACTTTTCCAGGCAGCGCGCTGAACGGTCAGCTGCTCGCCTTTCGCCTCGTCGGTGCCATAGAAGTAGATATCGGTGTAGCCGAACTCGCGGGCAACGGCCATATACCGCTGCAACCTCGCCCGATGGGCCGCCAGCGCCTTCGGATCCGTGGCGCTGCCCGTGCCGATTCCGAGCACATAGAGGGGACCGGCAGGCAGCCCCGCCTTCTTGCGGATCTCCAGCGCCCGGCGGAGGAGCGTGTCGTCATAGGACTGATAGATCGTTGGGTAGAGAACGCCGTGTGCCAGAAGGTCGCGCATCTCTGCCTCATACTGCGCCTCGGACTTTGCCTCCGAGCTGATCGAGCCCTCGCCGTCGGGCCGGAGGACGCCCCGGTAGTAGATGGAGTGTTGCAGCGGGCACGGCTCCAGGCGGAAGGGATAGACCCGCAGCTTCAGCCGCATCTCAGAAGCGGGGGCTCCCTGCGCGCGGATGCGAATCGCGCCCTCGTACTCTCCCGCGGGAGTGCCCTCGGGCACCTTCAGGGTGATCCAGAATTGCCGGGCCGTGCCCGTCTCGATCTCGACGGGCTGGAGGGTCTCGGCGTCCTTGGGACGCACGTTTGCCAGGTGCTCGCTCGTGGGCCCGCTGCACGGGAGGTACGTGCCCTTTCCGGCAGCGTCGGTGGAGCGGATGAAGTTTTCTTTCTTCTCGTGATCGACGCGCACCAGCGCGTCATCCTTCAGGAGCAGCTCTGGGGCCAGGAGGCGCTGCTGGGTGAAGCCGATCTCGGTTCCTGCCTGATACCAGCATTTGACGATGCTGAGATCGACCGCGTCTCTCGGGATGCGGCCCCGCGCGCCCTGGAGGTCGGTCGTCTCCAGCGTGAGGCCGCGGACCTGCGCCAGTGCCTGAAGCACGAAGGTGGCAGACTCGTACTCGCCAGGGCAGGCGGCCATCTCGATCTCTCGCGCCATCCGCGCTGGCACAATCGGCTCCCGAGGTGAGATGCGCGTGTTGCTGATCGCGCGCGGCACGTAGGAGAGGTAGGGAAGGCCTTGCTCCTTGCTCCGCCCCAGCTCGCGCAGGGTCGGACCCGCGTGAGCGGCCATGCTCAAGCTCGCCTCGATCGGGTCCACCTCGCTCGCGTTGATGTAGCCGCGCTTCTCGATGGTGGCCAGCGTCTCGGCAACGCTTTTCACGCCGGCGCGCGCCGATTCCAGGATCCGCGCCCCGAGACCATCCTGCGGCGGCACATCACGCAGAGCGACCGTGGCCTCGTCCAGGCGGGCGCGCCAGTCGGCGATTCGGCGTGCCGTCCGCGCCCGGGCGGCCATGAACCGCTCCCCAGCCGCAGCGGCATAGGCATCGCCATCGGGCACCCGCCCCTCGATGCGCACATCATCCACGTAGAGGGTGATACGCTGGCCTGGAGCCGCCCAGATGGGCACGCTCCAAAGCTCCAGGAAGGGCGCGACTTCGCTGCCATCCATGCCCGCGGTATAGCGCCCGATCACATTGCTGGCCGTCTGCTTCCCCGCAGCCACCAGGTCGCCCGACAGCGCCTTCCACTCCGGGGTCGGACTGTTGATCGTCCCCACGGTGGAGCAACCGCTGTGCTGGCTAGGCGGGAGGATAATGTTGTAACCCAGGCCGGCACGGGCGCCCTTGGGCAGTGCTTCCACCCAGAGGCGGCCACTCAGCCTCAGCTCTCCCGCGCAGGGCACTCGGGGCAGCCGAATCCCGAAGTAGTGGTAGGCGCCCTCGCGAATCGTCACGTCCAACTTGTACGAGCGCTTCCCGGAGAACGCCTTCTCCTCGGTCACGCCACTGAAGTGGACCTCTTGCTTTCCGTTGGTCGCCCACACGACCATCTGGCAAGGCTGCTCGAAGTCCTCCACATAGGTGAACGGCTTCAACGGGAGTGGTTGCCTGGCGGCAGCGGCGCCAGAGCAGGGCGATGTCAGGCTGGGGGCGATGCACGCCAGCACGGCGAACACAAGCGCTCTCATGGCTCTCCTCCGTGGATCTTCTCTCGCCCGGGACCAAGCGCCACGGGCGCGGGAGCGAACTGGGCCGGTATCCTTACCGAGAATCATACGGCCCTCGGTGAAGAATCCCTCCCTCGTCGCGTGGCTGGCGACGCCCGGGGAGACAGGGGAGGGATGAGCGCATTGCTCGCTCGGCTCACGCTCGTGCTGATCGGCGCCAGCGTGCGACAAGTACGCGTGACTTCACGTCGTGGCGGGCATCGTATCAACGCGTATCAAACCACGTCATATCGTGCGGCTGGAGTCGATGGGGGAGTCTACCTGCCCAGTATGTAACGAAGGGGCGTATTCCAGGGGGGCGTAAGCGGGGAAGCGAGCCAGACTCGCTTCTCGTCCGCAGTCACGTAGGCCCTCGCGTGAGACGGGCACTGAAGGCCCACGGCCAACGCGGCAGGGGTCGCCGGCCGGACGCCGAACTACCGCCTGAAATACCCGCCCGGAGGCGGGTGGGAAGGGGGGGTGATGATGATGCTGCTGGCACTCGTGGTGCTCACCGCCGCGAGGGAGCCTAACCCGCCGCCGGCGGACTGGCCGATTCACGGGCTGATTCAGAACGAGGATTGCACCAACTTCTTCTACTATCGCCGCTTCGGCGAGGGCGTCGATGGCGGTGCGATGGTAGACCGCTACGTGGACACTCTCGCCGATGCGGGCGTTCGCGTGCTGATGATCAACACCAATGCCCGGCGCACGAACTATCGCAGCCGGGTATGGGACGCGTTCTAGGACGGTCTCGATGCGTCTGGCCCGGATGACCAGCCCTTTCTGAAGCCGATGCCGCGCGAGGGTGTCGCGACGTATCGCCGCCTGGTCGAAAGCATGCGTGGCCTCCATGCGCAGGGGGTGGATTACCCGGCGCGGATGGCCTCACGCTGCCGGCAGCGCGGGCTCTCTCCCTGGATCAGCCTGCGCATGAACGATGTTCACAACAACGACATTCTAGACCATCCCTTCCACGGCCAGTTCTGGGTGGAGCACCCCCATCTCTTCCGCAAAGGCGCCACCGGCTACTTTGCCAACGCGCTCGATTACGCCCACCCCGAAGTGCGCGACCTCTACCTGGCCCTGATTCGCGAGACGCTCGACCGCTATGACATCGACGGCCTGGAGCTGGACTTCTTACGCGAGCCGTACCTCTTCAGTCCGGGCAAGGAGGCCGAGGGCGCTCCTCTACTCACCGCCTGGCTCCGGGGAGTTCGACGCCTCGTGCAGGAGACAGCCGCGCGCCGGGGCCATCCGGTGCGGTTGGGCGTGCGCGTGCCCTCCCGGCCAGAGACGGCAAAGGCGCTGGGCCTCGACACGATTGCCTGGGCACGCGAGGGCCTGGTGGACCTGGTGGTGCCCGCGCCCCGATGGGCCACGCTGGAGTTCGACATGCCGATCGCCGAGTGGCGCCGTCTGTTGCGCCCCTTCCCGAAGGTGATGCTGGCGGGCGGCCTGGAGATCCTCTATCGTCCTCACCCAGGCGCGAAGCCCGCCTCCGTTTCACCCGAGCACGCCTATGCCGCCGCGTCGGCAGTCTGGCAGGCCGGCGCCCATGCGGTCTACCTCTTCAACTACTTCCAGGACGGCAGCTGGCCCCCAGAGACTTACCGAAAGGTGCTGATGACCCTGGGCTCTCCCGAGCGGCTGTCGGAGGCGCCGCGCTGGCATGCCGTCACCTACCGCGACATCGTCGGCCCGGATGAGGAGTACCGCCCGCCTCTGCCGGCCGTGGGGAGGACCGTGCGCTTCGATGTGCCGGTCTCACCGGCGCCAGGCAGAGACTGGCCGGTTCGGGTCATCCTCGGGCTGGAGGATGCGCCAGAGCCGCCGGCGATCCGCGTGAATGGGGAGGAGGGCGTTCTGGAGAAAGCGGAGCCCCACGAGGCGGTCTACTCCGTGCCGGGAGTAGCCTTCGAGGGGAGGGCTCGCGCTGAGATCAGCCTTCGTGCCGGGCAGCCGGTGCGGGTGGTGAAAGTCGAGGTGCGCGTAACCCCACCAGAGGCAGCGACTGTAGAGAGGAAGAGATGACCATGCGCCAGATGAGGGTGACCGAGCGCTACCTCCACCTGCCAGTGAAAAACGGCGCGCCGATGCGCCGGATGCGCTTCCTCGTCGAGGGAAGCATCGCACGCGAGTTCGATATCGAGCTGGCGGAGGGGACGCCCGATTTCTGGGTCTTCAGCGACCTTTCTGCTTTCCGGGGAAAGCTCCTGCGCATCGAGGCGGAGGGGCTGCCGGAGGGATCGGATGTGCTGGAAGCCCTCTGCCTGGCTCCCACGGTGCCGGACGCCGGCACGATCTATTCGGATCGCTACCGCCCTCAGTTCCACTTCTCTCCCCGGCGCGGCTGGAACAACGACCCCAACGGCCTGGTTTACCACCGGGGCGAGTATCACCTCTACTTCCAGCACAATCCCTACGGGCGGGAGTGGGGCAACATGCACTGGGGGCATGCGGTGAGCCGGGATCTGGTGCGCTGGGAGGAGCTGCCGGTCGCTCTCTACCCGCGCCGCTATGGAGACTGGGTCTATTCCGGGAGCGCGGTGGTGGATCTTCGGAACACCGCGGGGTTTCAGAGCGGGCCGGAGGAGGCTCTCATCGCGGCGTATACCAGCACTGGCCGGGGAGAGTGCATCGCCTACAGCACCGACCGGGGGCGCACCTTCACCGAGTATCCGGGCAACCCGGTGGTGAAGCACCGCGGGCGCGATCCCAAGGTGATCTGGTACGCTCCCGGCCACCACTGGGTGATGGCGGTCTATGACGAGCAGGGCGAGAGCGACGCCCTCAACAGAGGCATCGCTTTCTACACCTCGCCGGACCTGAAGACGTGGGAGTTTGCCAGCCGCATTGAGGGCTACTATGAGTGTCCCGAGCTCTTCGAGCTGCCCGTCGATGGCAACCCGGCGGATACTCGTTGGGTGGTCTACGCCGCTGATGGCGACTATGCCATCGGCCACTTCGACGGCCGGAAATTCGTCGCGGAATCAGGCAAGCACCGCTTCTACCATAGCGACTGCTTCTATGCCTCGCAAACCTTCAACAACATTCCGAGCGAGGATGGCCGGCGCATCCAGATTGCCTGGGGGCGCGCCGGACACCCGGAGATGCCCTTCAACCAGATGATGGGCTTCCCCGTAGAGCTGACGCTGCGCACCACCGAGGAGGGGATCCGCCTCTTCGCCCTGCCTATCCGGGAGATCGAGTCTCTCTATCGCGTCCGATACGCGTGGGATCACCTGACAATTCCCGAAGGCTCGCTGGCGCTGGACGAGGTGGCCGGAGAGCTGTTCGACCTCTCCCTCGATCTCCATCCCGGTGATGCGACCGCAGCGGGCGTGAAGATTCACGGCGTTCCGGTCACCTACGACTGCGTGAAGCGGGAGCTGTCGTGCCTTGGCAAGAGCGCGCCACTCTCGCCGGTGAACGGCCGGATCCAGCTCCGCGTGCTGGTGGACCGGTTGTCCCTCGAGGTCTTTGCGAACGACGGCCGCGTCTACCTGCCGGTCTGCGCCATCCTTCCCGTGGGAAGCCAGGGCGTGGCGCTCTTTGCCCAGAGTGGAGCTGCCGTGGCCACGCGGCTGGAGATCCATGAGCTGCGCTCCGCCTGGGAGCCGGCATAGGCACGGCTATCCATCGACCAAGCGCGGTAGAAACGCGTCGCCCGCGGCGCGGAAGCGCTCCAGGACCTCGTCCCGGCTCGCAGTGCCAGTGACGCCGATCTGCTGCACCGTGATCGATGCCACCACGTTGCCGACGATGCCGGCCTCCACCGCGCTCGCGCCGGAGCCGAGGGCGAGGGCGATCCCGGCCATGGCGCTATCGCCCGCACCGCAGGGATCCACCGGGCCCGTCTGGCGGAGCGCCGGCGCATGCCAGGAGCGCTCCCCATCAAAGAGGATGATCCCCTCTTCCGCGAGGGTGATGAAGGTGGGGCGCCCGCTACGCGCGTGGAGCGCCCGCCCGGCGGCCAACATCTCCGCGAACGCCAGCGCGGCCCGCTCCTCGCCGAAAACCGCGCGGATCGCCTCGGCCCGATTCGGCTTCACGGAGAGGCCCGGATACTCGCCTGCGCGCATCCGCGAGTCGGCGATGAAGACAGTATCCGGATGGGCGCGCGCCAGTGCCGAAAGCTCCGCGCGCACGGCATCGGTGATAACCCCACAGTTACGCTCCGGCACCTGGTCTGCCACGACGACCGCATCGGCGGCAGCGACGCTCTTGCGCAGCCAGATCCGAACGCGCTGCTCCACGTCCCGCGGGCACGGCTGGCGGCTCCGGATATCGAGGCGGTTCATCTCGCGCTCGGCCCCTGCCTCGCGCCACACCGGCTTGGTGTAGGTAGGCGTGAAGTACTCTTCCGTCTCCACCAGGAGTGCGGTACCCACTCCAAGCGCCTCCAGGCTCGTCCGGAGTTCATAGCCTTCGCCATCACGCCCTACCAGCCCGAGCGCCTGGACTGTGCCGGCGCCGAGAGCCCGGAGGTTGGCAGCGACGGCACCCGCGCCGCCGGGCCAAACCCGCTTCTCCACCACCTGATACGCCGGCAACCCGGTCTCAATCGAGCGTTCGGTGAGCCCGGCGTCTACCATCAGGTATTTGTCGAGGAAGAAGTCGCCGATCACCAGAACGCGGACCCGGTCAAACCGGTCCAGGATCTGCCGCAGGCGCCCGACCGTCATCAACACGCACCTCCCGGGATCGCGTGATGTAGCGGTGCAGCGACACTTCGCTGGCGGTGGAGGAGGGGAGTGGGCCCGCTTCCGCCCCACGGTACCCCGCTACTCACGCGCCCGCCTCGCCCTGAAAACGGAGCCGCAGGGCATCCACCAGGTAGTGGAAAAAGATGGCATGGATCGCCTCGACCACCCCCATGTCGTCACACGGAACATGCAGGCAGGCGTGGGCTATCTCGCGCAGCCGGCCGCCATCGAAGCCGGTGACCCCGAAGGTGTGCAATCCGAGACGGTTGGCGTACTCTACCGCTCGGAGGATGTTGGGGCTGTTCCCGGAACCGGAGATGGCGATGAGGAGGTCGCCCGGCCCGGCCAGGTTGCGGAGTTGCTCGACGAAGACGCGCTCGAAGCTGGTATCGTTGCCCCAGGCGAGGAGGTAGGGGGTGTTGTCGGTGAGGCTGAGCACCTTCAGGCGCTTCTGCCTCTGGAAGTCGGAGAGCGTTCCCTTGCCAAGGTCCTCGCACAGGTGCGAGGCGTTCGCGCCGCTCCCGCCATTGCCGACAATGAAAACGAAGCGCCCGGCCTGGTAGGCCTCCGCGATAGCTCCCGCGAGGGCATCCACCTCGGCGGGATCCACCTCGCGCGCGGCCTGCACCACCCGCTCCAGATAGCCCATCGGACTCAAGACCACGCTTCTGCCCATCTCGTTTCTCCCAGAGGGTTAGCCTTTCTCGGCTAATGGCCCACTCTCGCCCGCCGGACGCAACCGCGTGAACTCTTGCCGGATGATACACGACCAACGTGCAGGCGTCAAGAGGATAGGCGAGAGTTATCTGGAGGGGGCATCCACGGAGGGCGTGGATGCCCCCTGCGAGCGCAGGTTGAGGCCGCGCCATTGGCTAACGGCCAGCGCGTGCCTCTTCCCAGATCGCCTGAAGGCGGCGGATGGCCGAGAGGGCATCCGCCGCCTGGCACACCGCACGGACCACAGCGAAGTTCTCGGCGCCGGCGCGCGCCACATCCGGCAGGCGCTCCGCGTCGATCCCCCCGATTGCCACTGCTGGTAGCGGCGTCTCGGCGAGGATCCTCCGCAGGCGCTCCAGCCCAACGGTTGGATCCGGCTTTGCCTTCGTCGGCGTGGGGTAGACGGGACCGACGCCGATATAGTCGGGCGTCCAGGCGATGGCCGCGCGCGCCTGCTCCTCGCTATGGGTCGAGAGGCCCCACAGCGGGACCTGCGGCCAGCGCGCGCGAGCCTCCGGGAGGGGCAGGTCTTCCTGCCCAAGGTGCGCCCCATCCGCGCCCACCTCGGCGGCGACCGAGGGATCGTCATTCACGATGAGACGTGTGGCGGTGCCGCACGTGATCGCGCGGAGGCGGCGCGCCATCGCCAGCACCTCGGAGCGCGGCACGCCCTTCATGCGGAGCTGAAGAAAGCGCACCCGCGCTTCGACCGCTGCCTCGGCGCAGCGTTCATATCCGGCAACCGGGTTCGTGAGGATGAGGTAGAGGCCAAAGGGCTCAATCACGGAGGTCCTCCACGATCAGGCGCGCGAGCTTGCGCCCGCTCTTTAGCATGCCGCCGAAGATGGGGCCCATGCGAAAGCCACCGCCGACGTTGTTCGCGGCCATGCCGCAGGCGTAGAGACCCGGATAGAGGCGCTGGGTATGCGCCACGGTCGAGGCTTCGCCCTGGTCCACCCACATCGGGCGCTCGCCGAGGATATCGCCGGTGGGCGTGTCGATGCGCACGCCGGCCTTGCGCGTTGCCATGGCGACAATCTCGCTGGGATGACCGGTGCCATCCACCACGGCGCGCGCCATCACGACGAGCGGGTCGACGTGCATCTCCAGGCGGGCGATGGGGGTCCACTGGATGACGATGCCGGCGATCTGGCCTTCACGGAAGACGATATCCTCCACGCGTACGGCGTTGAAGAGCGTCGCGCCCGATTGGAGCGCGCCGAAGATGAGACCCGAGGCCACCTCCACGGCGTCGGCCGTATGGAGGCCCGGGGCATCTGCCGGCCGGTGGCGAATGCCAAAGTCATCGAGAATCGCGAGGGCATCTTCCTGCACCACGATCTCGTTGAAGAGCATGCCTCCGCCCCAAATACCCCCGCCCGGGGCCAGCTTGCTCTCAAAGAGGGCGACGCGCAGCCCCGCCCGCGCCAGGTCGCGAGCCGCCACCAAACCCGACGGGCCGGCTCCCACGATCGCCACGTCGACTGCCAGGTGCTCTTGCAGCTTCTCGAAGTAACTGCGAACAATTGCACCGGTAATTCGCTCTTCCATTGCGCCCATGCCAGGCTCCCTTCATGCGAGTAGGCGTGAGGTGCATGGGGCCCGTGGCGGGTAGAGAGAGAAGGGGCAGAACGCTCGCGGCTCCCGGTGGAGGCGGGAGCACTAGGAGGTCAGTTCCCTTCGCCGGCATTACCCGGATCAGGTGCATGGGTCTCTTCTCAGCCGCGCCGGGCGCAGCACCCCAACTGACGTTTCCCGAAACGCCTGGCGCTACGGCAGGCGTGTGGGCTCTAACCGAGTGTATCACGTCCCTTGGCCGGTGTCAACCGGCTCTTCGTGGCGAACAGGGATTCCGAGACGAGGAATCCACTATGGCATCGTCGCCGGCGCGGGGCCGGATGGCCGGACCGCGTGCGCTGCCCCCCCCGAGGGTAAAGTCAACATAAGAGGCATTATCGGCAGTTCAAGCAGGAGGTCGGTCGCGTGCTGCCGAAGCCCAGGAGCGCAACGGGCGAGGCGCCAACACGGGCGCGGGACCCGTGCCTTTCTCACCCATGCCCTCGCGAGCGTGGGCGAAGAGATCGGAGCGCTGGAGGAGATGGAGCATGAATAACCCCTATGAGTCACTCGATTGGCAGCATCTGATCCGGGTCGCCTCGACGCCGCATATGCACCTGGCCGCGCCCTGGGAAAACCCGCCGCTGTCGGCGCGCCTGCGGCTGGAAAACGCGCGCCGCCATGGCCTGAGGCACTTCCCGATCTCGAACTACTACCCCTCGGCGCCTTGCACGCCCAACACGCGCCTCAGCGATTTCCGGCTTCGCCAGGCCTGGAGCACCACGCGAAATGGCGATCCCGTTCCAGCGCCCATCAACTGGAACCTCCTCATCACCTGGCAGGACGAGCTCGAGGAGGAGCTCCGCAAGCAGCTCCCCTTCCAGGAAACCGACGTGCTCTTTCCGGATCTGCCGGAGGATATTCTCCTGAGCAAGAACGCGGAGCACCACTCCTTCACCAACTCCCCCTGCCACATCACCTGCCCGGGTTCGGCGTTCTGCTCTGGAAACTTCGACGCCCGCAACCGCTTCCGACTGCGCGACCATGGCTATCCCGCGGGCTATGCCGGGCCCTGGCAGGAAGCTTTCACGGAGATGATCGAGCACCTGGAGTTCCCGGATGGCGGCGGCATTATCATCGCCCACCCGACCTGGAGCCACCTGACCGACGCAGCGGTGAAGGAGATGCTCGATTTCAGCCCCTGTGTCCTGGGCATCGAGATCTACAATGATGGCGTCGCCAGGGGCATCCGCGAAGGCCGCTACCCCCTGGAAGAGGGCGAGCCCGTTCCTGGCTTCTCGACCCATCTGTGGGATCGCATCCTCTCCACCGGCAGGCAGTGCCTTGGCTTCTGCGTTCCGGACCACAACATCGGTGAGCAGGGGGATTGGCTGGGCAGAGTCGTCCTGCTGGTGCCCGCGTTCACAGAGCACGCGTGCCTTCAGGCCTACCGCCAGGGGCACTTCTACTCGTGTCTGAAAGACAATGGGCTCGCCATCACGGAGTTCACGATCCAGTCGCTTCGCGTCTCGGTTGCCGCCAACGCCGTTGCTCGCTTCAAGTTCATTGTGGATGGCGCGCTCGCCGCGACGGCCGTCGGTCGTAGTGCCACCTACGACCTCCCGCAGAAGGGCGGAATCCCGGACCTCACCTACGTCAGGGTCGAGGTGGAGGACGATTCAGGAGAGCGGTTGTTCGCTCAGCCGGTCATCTTCCGCGGCCCGGATGGGCGGCTCCTGGCGTAGCCGGCGAGGCCAGTACCTCCCATGCGAAAAAAAGGCCTCATGGAGAGGTTTAGCGGGGGGAAGCAGAGGGAATACTCCATGCAGAACGGACGCGCGGTTACCGCTACCCGCGTAGTGAAAAGCCCACACAGGGGTGCGTGCCGTTCCGCGAGACCCCATCATTGAGCACTGGTAAGCGTTCGGTGGGCGTGTGGTAGCTAAGCGAAAAGCGGCCTGGGGGCGACACTCTATTTTGAGTGCCCGCCCCCTTGTAGTGTACCCCCTGGCAAAGGGACACACGAACTCAAAGTCCGTCTGCTTCGTCATAAGAAGAGGAATGCGGGCTCGTCAAGCAAGCCGAACGCGAGTGCGGGCACTCGATGGAGGTCATCGCGCCCGGCTGGCCAGGGTCAGGGTCTTGCTCCTGGAATACACCGATGCGCCGGCAAGCAAGGCAGCGCGCCCTTCACTGGAAGGGAGGCGCTCCAGCGCCGGACGCTCCCACGAGCAATGCTGAACCCGGTATTCCTCGACCGGCACGGCCGGCGCCGGAGGAGAATCGTGACTGCCGCGTTCGATAGCCACGCCAAACGCAGTATCGCTGTACGCCTGATTGCCGCCGGAGAATGGAACTCCGCCCAGTGGAACGCCCTTTCGCAAATCGTCTATAATGAATGCGTGGGGATGTTTCCCGACGGCACGCTCGTTACCCGCGAGCGGCCTCGTCGCCAGGTGCGCGACATCCTCTCCCTCGCCGAGGCCGCCGGCGTCGCCGGGGTCCATCCTGCCACCATCCGCCGCTGGGTGAAGAGCGGGAAGCTCACCGCATCTCCCGGCAAGAACACGCCGACCATCCGCCGTGATGACCTCGAGCGGTTCCTCGAGCACCACCGTTCCAGATAACGACAGAAACACGCTCCCCGACGAACCGCAACCGACCGACCCCTCTATCGTGTGGCGTGTCGGGCAGGCAGCGTTGGCCTCCCTGCCCCAGGCTTCGGGCCCATCGGGCTTGCTCTCGCCAGGAGATCCCGGCGTGAGGGTGGAATAAAGAGCCATCGCGTGACTGATGGCTGTAGAGCGCCGCCAGCGAGCGCGTGCTTCCCCATTGGAGGCCCGTCAACAAGGAGCTATTGCCGAGAAATGCCACCCAAGCAAGCGCATCAAGCCCTCCCGGAGCGCACTCATCTTTGCGCCCGTCACTGTGCCCGCGTCCTGCTTGCCCTGCTCCTCCTCTCGGTGGGAGGGGCCCGGAGCGTGGATGCCGAGGAGACCTTGGTGGCCGGCACGCCGCGGTTGGAGATGCGGATCGGCCGTGATACCGGCTCCATCCTCTCGCTGAAGGATCGGGAGACGGGCCGTGAGTGGCTGGCGCCCGAGGGCGGGAAGCGCCTCTACCAGATCGAGCTCCTCCGGCCCGGTCAGGACCCGCTCACGCTGGATCTGAGCGCCGCCACCGCGGTGAAGGCAAGGCGGACCGCGGAGGGAGCGCAGATTGTCGTAGAGAGCCACGGCGATGTCGCCCTCGGCGTTCGCGTTGAGTTCACGGGCGGGCCTGGCTGGGAGTTTCTCCTCTGCCGCCTTTCCCTCCGCAATCGCACCGGCTATGCCATCCACGCGGTGCGCTTTCCCGTGCTCGATCTCCCCGCTCGTCTGGGCGAAGCTCCCGGCGACGACCGCATCTTGCTTCCCCTGTGCGACGGCCTGGAGATCCAGAACCCGGAGGCCAACCTGCGCGGGACGCGCGCCGGTCAGTACCCCGGAGAGGCCTCCATGCAGTTCCTCGCCTGCTACGACGAGGAGGCCGGTCTCTACCTGGCCGCGCTGGATGCCGAGGGACACCGGAAGCAGATCGGCGCCCGGCGCGCCGGCGAAACCGTTGAGCCGGTGTTGACGCACTTCCCTATCGCGCAGGAATGGAGCGAGTGGACCCTGCCCTACCCTGTCATCCTGGACGCATTCCAGGGTGACTGGCAGAGGGCCGCAACCATCTATCGCTCCTGGGCCGAGCGCCAGCCCTGGTGCCGGACGCCGTTGCGGAAGCGGAAAGAGATACCCGATTGGCTCTTCAACCCCGCCCTATACTACGCCGTCTCGCTACGTGGTGACCTGCCCGAGGGCGGCAAAGGCGAGCGGCTCGCTCTCGTCGCCAACCAGGTGGCCGAGTATCAGCAGGAGTTTGGTGCCCCGGTCGTGGCGGTGTTGATGGGCTGGGAACAACATGGACCGTGGATTGCGCCCGATTACTTCCCGCCCGTGGGGGGCACCGCAGGCTTCCAGGATCTGATCCGCGCCCTGAAGAAGGCGGGGAATCGCTCTCTGGTCTTCCTCTCCGGCCTGAAGTGGACTCTGAGGAAGAGCCACGATGGCCTCGACTATGAGGATGAAGCCGATTTCAGGCAACACGCCGAGAAGTGGGCCATCGTGGGCGTCGATGGGCAGCCACAACGCTTCGGGAGGGTGGATGGTGGCATGGGCGAGTACGCCCAGATCTGCCCGGCGACGCCCCTCGCTCGCACGCTCTTGTCCGACGCGATTGAGCAATGCCAGAAAACAGGCCTCGATGCCGTGCAGATCGACCAGATCGTGGGCGGGGGCATGCCCCCATGCTATACCCAGACGCACGGCCACCCGCCTGGCGGGGGCAACTGGTCGGCGCGTGCGGTCTATACCCTCTTTGAGCGGTTGCGCAAGGAGGCGCGCAGCCGCAACAAGGAGTTCGTCCTGCTGATGGAGGAACCGGGCGAGTACTTCATTCCGGTCGTGGACGGCTACCACGCGCGTGACTACGCCGAGGGACGCTGGCCGCGCAGTGGTCCGGGCGTGCGCGGCGTGCCCCTATTCACCTATGTCTATCACGACTACTGCTTCGGCTATGGCGGTGACAGCGCGCCTCTCAGCCCATCTCCCAGCCGGTTCAACGCCTACCAGCACGCGCTCAACCTGATCCATGGCAAGATGCCCGCGGGCGCGGTCTGGGGGCGGTGGCAGCCGGCGGCAGGCGTTCACATCTCGCAGCGCTCAGTGTTGCGCGAGTCGCTCGCCCTGCTCGCCTCTCCGGCAGGCGAGTTCCTCTTGAAGGGAAAGCGGCTCCCAGATCCGCCGATGCGCCTGCCGATGCTCTCGCTCTCCGTGGCTCCCACCGGCGTGAAGGAGCCAGAGGAGCGCAAGTATCCGCGCGTGCTCAGCGCCAGCTATGAGCTGCCCGGTGGACGTCTCGGGCACCTTGTGATCGCGATGGGTGATGAGCGCGAGCGCCTCGACCTCCCGATTAAGGCGTCGGGGCTCCCGGGCCAGCGCCTGCGCCTCAACCTCTATCAACTGGAGAACGGCAAGGTCACGCTCCAGAGCGAGACGATCATGACGCCCTGCGTGTACCCGATCAGCCTATCGCCCTTCTCCCCCGTTTTTCTGGAGAGCATCCCGGCCGGTTGGGAGACTCCGTGGTAGCAGAGCCCCCGCCGGCAAGCGGCGTTGGCCTTGACGGGCCCGCCGGCTTACGGTAGAATAAGCGCCGGCGCCCACGCAGAGGTGGGCCGGGAGGAGACACCGTTGTCTGATACATCGATCCGAGTCATTACCAGCGCCCGCACCGCCCGAGTGCATCCTGTGGCACGCGCGCTGGCACTCGCCACGCTCTTTGCCCTGTTGACTGCGACCGGCGCGCAGATTGCCCTGCGTGTTCCCTTCACTCCGGTGCCGGTCACCCTCCAGGTCTTCTTCGTGCTGCTTTCAGGGGCCCTTCTGGGCAGCCGCCTGGGCGCGTTGAGTCAACTCCAGTACCTTGGTCTGGGGCTCACCGGGCTCCCCGTCTTCGCGGGCGGCAACACGGCGGCAACCGTGCTCGCCGGCCCCACCGCGGGCTACCTTCTCGGCTTCGTGGTAGCCGCCTGGATCGTCGGCCGGGTGGTAGAGAGCGCGCCGCGGCCCGGCGCCATTCGGATTCTGGCCGGCATGTGCGCCGGAATGGCGGCCTACTATCTTCCTGGCACGCTCTGGCTGGCGCTGTGGCTGCACACGGTCAGCGGCGTTGCGGGGCTTCAGGCGCTCACCACCGCCGCGGCTGTCGGCACGCTCCCCTTCATCGCGGTCGACATTGCCAAGGCCGTCGTCGCCACCGGCATCGCGCGTGGCGCCCGCTTGCGAAAGTAAGACTGGGAATGCCCGCCTCTGAGCCGGAAGGGGGGCTGGGCGAGGCATCCCCTACCCCATCCATGGGCGGGCACCAGGGGCAACACCCCTCAGGCTCTTGCCGTGGGATTGCCTCAAGCTAGAAGGTCTGCCCCAGGGTGAAGTGGACCCGGAGCTCGTCACCATAGCCCAAATCCAGGCGCAAGGGCCCGAGCGGGCTCAGGTAGCGCACGCCAACTCCCGCGCCCAGCTGGAGGGAGAGGTCTCGACTCTGGCGGAAGGCGGTGCTGACGCCCGGTGTGTCGGTGAATTGGAAGTCGCTGCCCCAGGCGTGCCCCACATCGAGGAACGCAACGCCGATCAGGCCGCTGCCGACAGGCCAGCGCAGCTCCGCATTGGCCACGATCATCTGCTCCCCCCAGAAACGATCTTCCCGATAGCCGCGCAGGGTGTTGGCGCCGCCCACGAAGAACTGCTCGAAGAAGGGAAGCTCGCCGAGCGAAGTGCCGGCCATCGCCCGCAGCGCCAGCACACGCGCGCGCTGGCGCGTGCGTTCCGAGATGGCGAAAGCGCGCTCGCGATCGATGGGGATGAAGACACGCCACTCGGCGCGGGGCTTGAACAACGTGCCCGCCTCACCCTCATCCGAACCACGGCTCACCCAGCCCAGATCCGCGGCAAAACTGGTATAGGTGCCCGTGGTGGGATAGAGGATCGAGTTGCGCCGATCGGTGATGTACTCGCCGCTGCCAGCCAGGAGAGAACTGTCCAGGCTGGGTACTCCGGGAGCCAGGAACTCCGGGGGCAGGTTGAACACCTGGACATCCTCAAACCGGCCCGAGAGCGATAGCGTCCGCCCTCGTCCCAGGTTGCGAGCGGCGCCTGCCTGTGCGCCGTTGTGCCGCTCGAAGTAGCGCCCGGTATCCGTATCCGGGCTGAAGAGAAGTCGCTGGGTGAATCGATACTCCACCAGGCTGAAAACACGTGCGTTGTAGGCAATGTTCTCGCCCAGGAGCGGCGTGGCATAGGCCACTTCCCCGCCGACCCGCCCACCAATCGAACCGATATTGAGCAGCGCTTGAAGCCGCTCTGCGCGGCCCCGAAAGTTGTTCTCGGTGAAGGCGATGCTCCCGACCAGGCTCTCCTGGGGGCTGTAGCTCAGACCGAAATTGAGCGCGCGCGACCGGCCCTCCCGCAGGTTCCAGGTCACCAGCGCGTCGCCGCCGGCGTTGAAGCCCACTTCCGGCTCGATCGCCTCGAAGAGACCGAACTGCTGCAGGCGGATAAAGTCGCTCTGGAGCTGCTGCTCGTTGAAAAGGTCGCCCTCCTTCAGGCCCAACGCGCGCTCCACCACCTGCGGGCGAACGCGACGCAGGCCCTCGATCTCCACCTCGGCGACGCGCACCTCCTGGATTGGGATGGTGACAATTCCCTCGGCGCTGACACTGACCTCGCCCACCCGGGCCAGGTAGCCACGCGCGCGGTAGCTGTTTTCGATGGCGCGCAGCCGGGCCGACAGCGCCTCCAGATTGAGGAGTTGGCCTCGCTCCACCCCGATGATCTGATCAAGCTCCGCGTCGGTCAGCGCGGTGTTGCCCTCGAAGCGAACGCCAGCAACCCGAGGGTACTCCTCCACAACGTAGGTGATGCGCGCTCCCGACGGGGTGCTCTCCACCTCGGGGGTGCCCACGCTTTGGAAGTAGCCGAGGCTGCGCAGTCGCTCCATATCTCGCGTCAGATCCTCGCGGGTGATCATCCGCCCCGGACGAGCGGTCACCACGGCCAGGATGGCATCCCGGCTGATCTGCTGGTTCCCCCGCACCTCGACCTCGGCCACCCGCACGCCCGCCGTCGAAATAGCATCGATGGCCCCGACGCCATTGGCCATGCCTGGACCGCTCAGATTCACCAGTAACGCCGCCGTGAGAAACCACCAGCGAATGACTTTCCTGCGCATGCGCACTCCCTTGGAACGAGTAGGCGCTCTCGCGGGTCACAGAAGAGTAGGCGTCGCCACGCCCGAGGCGAGAACGCGCGGTTTGCCGGACGCTTCCCCATGAGAAGCGCCAGCTCTCTTCCCCGCGCTCATACTTACCCCTCCGGGTGTGGAGGCAAACACGGCGCGCCTGCTCCAGCGAACGGTTGCCCCGATGGACGCGCGATGCCGCTTGGGCATGGCCGGCCAGAGGAAAGGCCTCTCTTCAGGCCAGCGTGGGGGGCGGTTGTTGGCCGTTGATCTTGCGCATTGTGCTATGTTATAATGGGCAAGTAAGAGGCTGCCGGCTCGCTTTGCGCGAGGGCCGGGAAGTGCTTGCATAAGCGAACAACCGCGACCGCCAGGAGCACCCCATACACGCTGGAGTCCAATCTGCGCCGGGTTGCGGCTCCAATCCGGTCGCCAGCGGGCCCGAGGGATGTGCTCTTCGCGCCGGCGCGTGAATGCGGCGGCAGTAGTCGTCCGGGTCGGGGCGCACGCCGGGGTGGTTCCGATAAGTATCATGGACGCCATCCGGTTCCCCCGTGGGAACAGGGAGGAGGGAGTGCATGGCATATGCCATCCAGACGGAGGGTCTCACCAAAGAGTTCGTGAGCGTCTCCAGCGCGCGCGTAACTGTGGCCCTCAAGGATCTCACTCTCCAGGTGGAGGAAGGCGAGATCTTCGGATTCCTCGGCCCCAACGGGGCCGGGAAGACCACCACCATCAAGATTCTCTTGGGGCTGATCTTCCCCACCGCCGGCCGGGCCTGGGTCCTCGGCAAGGAGATCTGGGACACAGCGGTCAAATATGACCTCGCCTTTGTCCCAGACAGCCCCTACTTCTACGACTTCCTCACCGCCGAGGAGCTCCTCCGGTTCTACGGGGGCCTCTTCGGCCTGAAGGGAAGCATCCTCGATAAGCGCATCGGGGAACTCCTGGAGCTGGTCGGCATGACACATGCCCGGGGGCGCCGCCTGCGCGAATACTCCCGCGGCATGTTCCAGCGCGTGGGCATTGCTCAGGCGCTCGTGAACGACCCCAAGGTTCTTCTGCTGGACGAGCCCACTTCCGGCCTCGACCCGATTGCCCAGCGCGAGGTGCGCGACATCATCCTCAAGCTGCGCGAGCGCGGGAAGACGGTGCTCCTCTGCTCGCACCACCTCTCGGATGTGGAGCGCATCAGCGACCGCGTCGCGATTCTCAACCGCGGCAAGCTGGAGCGCATGGGCCGGCTGGACGACCTCCTGGCCGCGGAGCGCGTCGAGATCACCGCAGAAGGACTCTCGGAAGAGGCAGCGCGCAAGATCACGGATCTCGCGGAGGAAGCGAAGGTGATCGCCGGCCGGGTGATGGCCTATGATTCGCGCCGCGACGTGATCTCCGCGATGATTGACACCATCCGCGGCGCCAAGGGCGAGCTCATCTCGGTGATCCCGCAGCGCCAAACGCTGGAGGACCTCTTTGTTCGCATTGTTCAGCAGGAGGAGCCTGTGGCACTACCGGAGGAAAGCCGATGAGAATCAGCGCACTTGCCATCACCACGTTCCGCGAGGAAGTGCGGCGCAAGGTCTTTCTCTTCCTTCTCCTCTTCGCGGGCGTGATGATTGCCACGTCGTGGATCTTCAGCTTCTTCACCGGAAGCGAAGAGCTGAAAGTCGTCAAGGATATGGGCCTCACCTCCATCACCCTGGCCGGCGTTGCCATCGCCATGGTGATGGGGATCCGGATGCTTCCTGGCGAGATGGACAAGCGCACGATCTACACGATCCTGTGCAAGCCCGTCACGCGATCCGAGTATCTGGTCGGCAAGTTCCTGGGTGGCGCACTCACGCTGGCGGCCAACACCGCCATCATGGGCCTCGTCTTCCTGGTCGTTGTCTTCATCAAAAGCAAGCAACTCGACCAGGCGATGGACTTCCGTCTGACCTATCAGATTGTCCTGGCCTACCTTCAGTTCTGCGTGCTCCTCGCGCTGACACTGATGCTCTCCACCTTCGTGACGCCGGTCATGAACGGTTCCATCTCGCTCTTTGTGCTGATCGTGGGGAACCTTGCCGACACCATCGTTGACATCATCAACATGTCGAAGAGCGCCGTGGTGGAGATCGCCCTGCGTGTCCTCTACTACCTGGTGCCAAACTGGCAGCACTTCAGCGTGCAGGATACGCTGGTCCGCGGCGAGGAGGCCGTGCCCCTGATCTACGTCCTTAAGATCGCGCTCTATGGCATCCTCTACACGGCAATACTCATGGTGATTGCCACGCAGGCGTTCCGCAATCGGGAGGTATAAGATGCGGCCCCCAACGAGAACCTGGCCGTGGCTGCTGATCATCCCGTTGCTCATTCTCGTCGCGGTCACGGACAGGAGTGTTTACGAGCAGAACCTGAAGCGCGACCCCGTGACGAAGGAAGTGCTCTACGACTCCAATGGGCGTCCCAAGTACAACTATCGCCCAATGAACACGCTCATCCTGCACCAACACGGGGAGACCAAAGTGGGTCTGGGCTCGTTCCAGAACCTGATCCCCGCGGTGCTCCTGGGGTTCAAATCCGCCCTCGCCGATATCCTTTGGGTGAAGGCGGATGGCTACTTCCACACCGGGCGCTACGAGCGGATCATGCCGCTGTGCCACCTGATCACGTGGCTCGACCCCAAGTTCCTGGAGGTGTACGTCATCGGTGCCTGGCACATGGCCTACAACTTCATGGACAGGCGCTATATCCCCGCGGGCGTCGAGTTCCTCGATAAGGGCATCCACAACAATCCGGATGACGCGGAGCTGCGCTTCGAGCAGGCGAACATGCTCCACGACAAAGCGCAGGAGTTCGACCGCGCGGCCCAACGCTCGCGCGAGGCCAACGACATGGACCTCCAACCTGCGGGCAAGCGCCACTTACTGGCCCATGCCCTGGAGAAGGCCGGACGCATCGACGAGGCGATCATGGCCTGGGAGGAGTTCATCCAGGAGGAGGAAGCCGCCGGGAACTGGCAGATGGCCAACGTCTCTCGCCATAACCGCGACCTGACCATCTGGCGGCGCGAGGCCCGCAAGCTGCGCGCCGAGGATCCGCTGAATGTGGAGTTCGACATCAAGTGGAGCATCCCCAAGCGGCGCGTCGTCCGCATCGAGGGCACCACGAATCTCCCAGAGCTGACGAAGGTGAATGTCCAGCTCCGCGATAAGGGCTACGAGCAGATCCTTCGCGACCATCCGCAGGTGCTGTGGCAGGTGGCCAACACCTCGCTCTACTGGGACAACTTCACGGTCAAAGATGGCAAGTGGTCCACCTGGTATAAGAGCGGCAACCTCGTCGTGGATCGCCTCGACCTGGGCTCCGAGCCCGCCAAGTATCCCCTCAAGTCGGACGAGTACGAGGTGGTGATCACGATCAACCCGCGCGTCGAGCCGATCATCGTGCAGGATATCACGGGATGGGACGGCGAGGGGATCACCGGCCCGCATGTGGAGGAGATCGACGGCGTGCGGATGATCCGCAAGGTGTTCACCGTCACCCGCGCGCAGCTCCTCGGGGAAAAGCAAGTCACCCTGGCCGACTAGTTGCCCTGCGAAAAGGGGCGGCCGGCGCAGAGCCGGCCGCCCCTTTCCACGGTTTGGGCGGCTACCCGAAGCGCTCCGGCACCGCCGTCAGGATGACCGCCGCGGCCGCCGCGGGGTCCAGGTGTTGTGTGTTGATCACCAGGTCATACCCGGTCAGATCATCAATCGCCTTGTCGAACAACGCGCGGACGAACTCCGCGCGCTCCCGGTCAGATCTGCGGCAAAGCCGCTCCGCCTCGCTCTCCGAGATTCCCTCGCGCAGTGCGACCCTCTCTACGCGCTGCTTCATGGGCGCAATGATGCGCACATTCAGCGCGTCGGGGAGCAGCCAGTTCGTGCCACGGCCGATGATGATCGCGTCGCCGAGGCGTGCGATGGTCAAGACCACTTCCGCCAGGTGGCGCCGGTAGCCCGCCTGCTCCATACGCTCGCCCAGCAGCTCGTCCACCATGGCGACGATTTCCGAGTAGGCGCGCTCGTCCACGCTCTCCACCATGCGCATGCGCACCTGGGCCGAGCGAGCAATCTCCTCCACGATCCGCCGGTCCCAGATCTCCCAGCCTGTTGCCTCGTGGAGGTGTCGCGCGGTGTCACTACCGCCACTCCCCAGCTCGCGTGAAAGGGTGACTACACGCCGCATCGCCTCCTGGGTGGAGGCAGGCATCTCGCCGCGGCGCCGCTGAGTGAGTTGCCACTCCTGAATGCGGCGCGCTACCAGGTCGTCGAACTCTTCTCCCACGATCCGCATCGCACCCTCCCTTCCTCGCTGGACCCGCTTGGAGGCCACGATTTCAGGGGATCTCACGGCACGATCTTGTAGCCGACGCCACGGATAGTGAGGATGTGCCGCGGGTGGCCGGGGTCCTCCTCGATCTTCTCGCGCAGCCAACGGATATGAACGTCGAGAGTACCGCGTTCGACGAAGTCCGCCTCGCTCCAGATCTCCGCGTAGAGATCCTGGCGCCGGTGAACCCGTCCCGGATGGGTGATCAACACCCGAAGGAGGTCAAACTCCTTCGGGCGCAGTTCGACAGGCCGGCCATGCACCTCGACAGTGCGGGTGACCGGGTCTAGCAAGATCTCGCCCGCGACCAGTTGCGCCTGGGGCTCCTCGTCGCCCTCCTGGCGACGAACGCGAGCACGCCGGAGCGCGGCCTTCACCCGGGCCAGCAACTCCTGAACCCCAAACGGCTTGGTGATGTAATCGTCGGCCCCCACCTCGAGGCCAACGACCTTATCCATTTCACGGTCACGAGCCGTAAGCATCAGGATGGGAACCGTGCTCGTCCGACGCATCGTGCGGCAGACGACCAGCCCATCCGTGTCTGGCAGCATCAGATCCAGCAACACCAGGTCCGGCTCGCGTTTCGCGAAGGAATCGAGCGCCTCTTTGCCAGTCCGAGCGATCGTCGTCTGGTAGCCTTCTTGCCCAAGGTTGAAGGCAAGACCATCAGCGATACCCTTCTCGTCCTCGACGATTAGTATGCGGCTCGCCATAGTGACCTACTCAACCACGATGCCCATCCGCTCCTTGACCTGGCGCACCGTCTGATCGGCAACAGCCCGGGCGCGAGAGGCGCCCTCGCGCAGGATGCGCATCACCTCGGCATCATCCAGGCCCTCATAGCGCTCCTGGAACGGCCGGAGGTGCTCGATGGTGACGTCCGCGAGGTCGCGCTTGAACTGCGCGTAGCCCACCCCGCGATACCGCTCCTCCAACTCCGGAATGGGGATGCCGGACATCAGGTGGTAGATGGTGAGGAGGTTCGAGACTGCTGGCTTCTCCTCACTGTAGAGAATATCGCTCCCGGAGTCGGTCACCGCGCGGTTGATCTTCTTCCGGATCACATCCGGGGAATCGGAGAGCGCGATGTAGTGGGCAGGCCGCGGATCGCTCTTGCTCATCTTGCGCGTCGGGTCGCCCAGGCTCATGATCCGGGCGCCCACCTGGCCGATGAGCGGTTCAGGAACGACAAAAGCCTCGCCAAACGCGTTGTTGAAGCGAATCGCCAGATCGCGGGTCAACTCGATATGCTGCTTCTGGTCCTCGCCCACGGGCACGAGCTGCGCACGGTAAAGCAGGATATCCGCCGCCATCAGCGTCGGGTAGGTGAACAGCCCAACGCCAACATTCTCGCCCTTGCTGCCGGACTTGTCCTTAAACTGCGTCATGCGACTCAGCTCCCCCATATACGTTAGAGTGCCGAGCAGCCAGGCAAGTTCGGTGTGCTCCTTCACGTGGGACTGGATGAAGAGGACACAGTGCTGAGGATCCAGACCGGCCGCCAGATAAGTCTTGGCCAGGTTGATCGTGTTGGCGTGCAGCGCCTTGGGATCCTGGCGCACGGTGATAGCATGCAGATCGACGATGCAAAAGTAGTTGAACGTTTCGTGCTGCAGGCGCACCCAGCGTTGGATTGCGCCCAAGTAATTCCCGATATGGATCACGCCCGAGGGCTGAATGCCTGAGAAAACAACCTTCTTCATGGTGCCTCCGACACAATACGTTTTCGCTTAATGCCACGCATCCCCATCAGCCACGTGTCGAGAGCCCGGCCGAAGGAGAACGCGATCAGGAGCGCAAGCTCCGGCATCTGTTCCAGCGCCAGGATCAACCACTGCATCAGCAACCCCGCGCTCAACGCCTGCAACGCCCCGGGCAACAGCAGCAGAAGGAGCGCGCCCGCCGTCACTCCACCCACGATCACCACCATCGCACCCATGAAGAGCACCCACTCCAGGCGGTAGCGTCGCGCCTCTTCCGGAGGCGCCAGGCACAGCAGGTGCTCCGCTAACAGCCCGCGAACGCGGTCGAAATCATCCCTCGATGGAAATGCCATCACCGTGAGCGGGAGCCAGGGCCGTTTGCGCGAGTAGACCCGCACCACGCTCGCCGCCGGATCGGCGATGGCGTGAGAGAGCTGCCGCCAGGGCACAAACGTCATGGGGGAGGTGTGGATGCCGCGCGCCGTGATCGCCTTCGCGTCCGGCGATCTGAGAGGTTGGCTCAAACCTGCGCTCACCGCCGCGGCCACAACGGCGCGCCAGACCAGGTCTGCCGCATGGAGCGTGCCCGCAACCTCCCCGGGCCGGATGAGCGCCACGATCACCATCGCTGCGACCATCGCGGCTACGACCGTGCCAGCGGGAAGCATCCAGAGCAACTGCCACCAGGCGGCCGCAAGAGAGAGCGTGCCGTGCCGGCGCTCGCGCTGGAAGAGCGCCCCTTCGGGAGGCCAGGTCGCCCACGCGGTGAGATCGCCCTCGGTGACCAACCATCCCAGGACAAACCCAAGCCCAATCGCCAGCACCTGGAGCCCGACGCGCAGCCGCCCGTTCGCGATCTCCCAATGTACCGGCTGATATTGAAGCGCGAGAACGACGCCCAGTGCCAGCAGCCAGGGCAGACCTTTTGCCAGGAAGGCATGCTTGCTCCGCGGACGCCTTCGCGCAACGCGCTCGTCCACGGGTGCTCCCAGTGATTCCATGGTCCGCCCGCTGCCCCTCTACCGGAAAAAGAGTGTCGCTCAAACGACAACGGCCACAGGCGCTTCTGGCTGCCTGTGGCCGGAAAGACCTCTCCTACCGGACCGGTGTTCCTGCCTACCGTCCCCGGAAGCCCGGCGCAAGGACCCGGGCGGCGCGATCCGGCCCGTCGGCCCATCGCATACCGAGTTATTCTAGCATAGGCGTGCCGCCCTGTCAAGGCGAGTTTCAGCGGAATTTGGGCACGGTCCCAATAGGCGCGGGTGTCCCTATCCGCGTCCCGTGGTTGGGCGCGGCGAGAGGAGAACGCCCTTCCCAGGCGGAACCGAAGGGTGTGTTTGTCCCTCGCCGATGGGCGAGAGGGATGCGCGGTCACCCGCGAGGAGTGGAGAGAGAAGATGGCATCACGCAAAGCAGCACTTGCGATTCACGGGGGCACTCCCGTTCGCGATACGACAGTCCGGCCGTGGCCCGCGTGGCCAGTCTGGGATTCCCGGGAAGAAGAGGCCCTCCTCCGCGTCCTCCACTCCGGGAAGTGGGGGAGCCATACCGGCACGGAGGTACACGCCTTCGAGGAGGAGTTCGCGCGCTTCCAGGATGCGCGCTATGGCATCTGCAACGTCAACGGTACCGCATCGCTCGAGATCGCCCTGCGCGCG
>DUUU01000569.1 GCA_012841485.1 Armatimonadota bacterium | reverse complement strand
TCCAGCGGGCTGCTGGAGAGCGATCCCCCTGAATGCGCCGATGGTGCGCCCTCTATGCCAGCGACAGAAGGCCTCCGCGCTTGCCTCACCCGCCAATCGACCTACGTGCGCGACTGTGCCAACACCCCGGATACGATCCCGATGCTTGCCAGCGCGGGCCTGGGCAGCGGCGTGGCCCTCCCGCTCCATGCAGGTGGCATGCTCTATGGTCTCCTCGTGACGGCAAGGCACCAGGCCGATGGCTTCACCGCCGACGAGATTGAGTTCCTGCGCCGCCTGGGGGAGCACATCGCCCTGGCGATCCGCCAAGATACCCTGCTGTGGGATCTCCAGTCGGCCTACAAGGAGCTGCAGCGCACCCAGCAGAGCGCCCTCGAGCAAGAACGCCTGCGCATCCTTGGCCAGATGGCCAGCGGGATCGCCCACGATATCAACAACGCGCTGATGCCAATCACCACGTACGCCGAGCTCCTGGCGATGCGAGTGCCCGATCTCGATGAGCATGCGCAAAGATACCTGAGGTCCATCCTCATGGCCGCCGATGATATCAAGAAGACGGTTGGTCGCATGCGCGAGCTGTACCGCAAGCGTGATGGGCGCGATCAGGTGCGCTCCATCCACATCGCGCGCCTGATGCGTGACGTGGTTGACCTAACGCGGCCTCGCTGGCACGACCTTCCACAACAGCAGGGTATCACCATCGCCATAAAGATAGAGACCGATGGCGCACCAACCTACCTTGTGGCCGTAGAGAGCGAGCTGCGGGAGGCCCTCACCAACCTGATCGCTAACGCCGTCGACGCGATGCCCATCGGCGGCTACATCACCCTCCGGGCCAGACCGTGGTCGCGCTCACTCCTGGCCATCGAAGTGTGCGACACCGGGCGTGGCATGGACGCGGAGACGCGGCAGCACTGCCTGGACCCCTTCTTCACCACCAAGGGTCAGAGCGGCACCGGGCTGGGCTTGAGCATGGTTCAGGGCATCGTCCAGGGCCATGGAGGAACCATAGAGATCGAAAGCCAGCCGGGCAAGGGCACGACGGTGCGCTTGCTTCTCCCAACGGACCGGCCATCGGCCGCCAAGCGGGAGCTCCCCTCTTCCGACTGCGGCCCGTCGCGGCTGCTACGCATCCTCTGCATCGATGATGACGACCGCGTGCGCACCGCCCTCATGGATATGCTGGAGGCGGATGGGCACACGGTGACCGGAGCTAACGGGGGCGAGGCGGGGGTACAGCGGTTTCGCCACGCGCTGCTTCACGGTAAGCCGTTCGATATCGTGCTCACCGATCTAGGGATGCCGCACATTGATGGTCGGATGGTCGCCCTCGCCATCAAGACCGAGAGCCCGGAGACGCCAGTCGTGCTGCTCACGGGCTGGGGAACGTTCATGGAACCAGGGGTGTTTCCCGAGGGCATCGATGCCATCCTCGGGAAGCCGCCGGAGCTCGCATCGGTCCGCAAGGTGTTCATGAAGCTCACCCAGCGGTAGCTACTCCTCCCGTTCGCCGCGCGGGACCCTCGTACGCAGCACAGGCGGGCTCGCTGGCCCGCCTGTCTGCATCGCATGATTGAATGGTGAGAGGCCCTACTTGGTCGGGTCCCACATCGAGCGTTCCGTCTTCTTGAGGAACTTCACGTGCCCGTCGGCAAAGAGCCAGTTCGAGCCGCTCGAATGCCGCCGGTCCACCATACCCACGCCGTCGGCCGCCCAGGCATCCGCGTGACCATCGCGGCTCCACCACTCCTTGCCGCCTCCGGTCGAGGTGCTCCGCGTCTCTCCAATGAGGATCAGGTTCGAAACCGTCTGAATCTGCGAGAGCGAGCAGGATGTGCCAGCGCCGCCCATCGGCGGGATGCCGCTACCGCCGCCGTGCCCGTTCGCGGCGTAGGAGAACTTCAAGGGGTTGGCCGTTCCCGCCGGGCGCAGGTTGGCATAGACTCCGTCCGAGTCGCTGGGACAAGCCATCACGTTGTAGTTCTTAACGTAGGGCTGAAGGAGATCCTCCCACCAAGCGAGCTGAGTCTTCGCCGAGTCCAGGTAGAGGTAGGATGGGGGCAACACCTCATCGTAGTCCTGGGCATACATCAAGATGCCGGTGCCAATCTGCTTCAGGTTGGACTGGCAATTCGACT
>DUUU01000568.1 GCA_012841485.1 Armatimonadota bacterium | reverse complement strand
TCCTCTCCAGCGCATCCAGGAAGGCATGCTCGTAGGGGTGGATCACGCCCCCGGAATCTCGGGCAGCGCGGAGGCGCTCTGCCTTGCGGTCGGGCAGCCCGGCGCCGTAGGTGCGGAAAGCCTCCACCACCTCGAGCTCCCAGGGGGAGGAGCGGAGTTCGCGGAGAACGCCCTTGCGCAACAGGCCGAAGAGAACGAGGAGCAGCACCTTCTTCAGGGGCATCTCCAGAAGCACCGCGGCCTCCGCAGGGCTGAGCCCGCGGAGCACGCCCCCGCCCTCCACCTGGGCCACCGGGGGCAGATAGCGCCGGCGGCGGCGTGCCAGGTACCACTCGTTCCACAAGACCAGCACGACGAGCGGCACGAAGGAGAGGAGGTGCGCCGCGGGACTCGCGCTGATCATGATGAGGAATGCGACGAAGAGGGGTACGAAGAGGACGCAGCCTGTTCCCCCGGTGAAACGAAAGTAGAGGAGCGTGAGGAGAAACAGCGAGAGCACGCTGGCCAATAGGCGCGCGTTCGGACTCTCGGCGAATCGCCGGACCAAGAGCCCGAAGCGCGAGATCTGGACCACCCGGGACAGGCCGCGCTTTGGGAAGGAGAGACCCACCAAGCGCGGGCCGGTCGCTTTCGCGTCTGTCCAGCGCCACAGCACGGCGGTGCCACCGGCATACTCCACCTTGCTATCAAAGGGCGTCTCCTGGTAGAGGACCTCGTCCGGCTGAATTCCGGGGAGGGTGACCACGGCGATTTGAAGATCGGTGGTCCCGGTGACGAACTCCTCCCCAAACCACGTGGGCGTGATCTGGAGCGAGGCGTAGTCCTCTCGCGTGGTATCCTGGTACACCATCTCCGGCATGGTGAACTCGAAGTGGAAGCGGCCGTCGCCGCCGGGCGGGATTGCCTGGTCGCCGAGGTGTACCTCCACGCCGGGAGTGACGAATTGCGAGCGCCGGATATCGGTGAGGGGAATGCCTTCCAGGGAGGCACTCATGTTGGCGAGATCATAGTCGGCGTGTGGCACTCCGATATCAACCACATCGATGGCGCGAGCGCCCGGGTTGTTGGCAAAGGTGATATCGTAGATGATCTGCGCGGAAGCGTCTTCCTGAACCTGCACCTGCATCCTGAGCTGGGGCACGCTGAAGGAGTAGTCCTGCGCGCCCGCGGGCGTCCCGCACAGGAGCGCGAGGAGGAGCAGGAAGCTACAACGCAGGAAAAGCCACGGCGATCTACAGTGCATCCGTTCACTCCATCCGAGGGACATGGCTATCTCCCCGGCTCTGCCCAGTCGGCCGGATCGCGCGGGCAGGCCGCCGCGCAGATCGCCAGCCCGGGACAATCGGGGCAGTGCGATGGCGCCTCTACGCGCTCGCGGAAGAGGCGAAAAGCCTGGCTCTCCCAGATCTGCGGCCAGGGATCGCGCAGCAGGTTGCCTGCCGGCTGGTAGGGCCCGCGCGGCGGAATCACGGAGCCGTCGATCTCGACGCGAATCGCCACATCTCCCGAGCAGCGTGGGCCTTCGCGCACCTGGTCAGCGAGGGGTTGAAGCGGATCTCGGCGCATCGGCGTCTGCCAGAAGAAACGCACCCGCGTGTCGCGCGCGGCGCCCTCGACCAGGGCGGCTACCTGGGGAAGCATGCTGGCCGGCAGGGCGTCACTGCGTTGCGCCGCCGGCATCTCGTCCGGGGCAGCGATGGCGAAGAAGGAGACCTCGGCAATCGCCAGTCCCTCCAGCCACTCCAGCAACGGATCGAGGGCATCCACGGTCGATTCGACCAGGGGCACCTCGACCATCGGGCACACCTCATTGGCGCGCGCGACCGCGATGGCCCGCTCGAAGGCGGCATGATCGCCCTCCCCGTAGAAACCGTCATGGATCTCCCTGCCCAGAGACGCAACCGGGATCGTCAGGTGATCGACGCCGGCCTGGGCAAGCTCCTGGAGGAGCCGATCGGCCGCCAGGTCGGAGGCGCGCGCGCGCACGCCGGCGATCATCCCCAGGTCCTCGGCTCGCTCAACGGCGCGCACGAGGTGATCCGGGTTGGGGTGGTCGGGAGCGAGAAAGACGGCATGGAAGATGCCGGCGTCCCAGAGCCGCGCGAGGAGGGGCAAGATGCGCACGGGATCCGCCAGAGGCAGATCGGCGCTGAAGGGAGCCATGAGGCGCGCCTGATGCAGCGAGAGGGCGACGTCCTGCAAATTCAGGATGGGGTAGCGGTCCTTTGGCGAGAGGAGCCGTCCCAACAGCGTCTGTACCCGGCCGAGGTCCTCGCGAGCTCTCTCAGGCGTGACTCCGCGGAAGAGCGCCAGCACGTCATGGAGGATCTCTTCTGTCTGGCGGCCCTCCAGCAGCGCCTTCACCATGACCACGCCAGAAGGGGTCAGGCGTACGGCGGCCGACGCGTTGGCGACGAGGGTGCCGGTGCCATCCGGCTCGACGCGCAAGTGAAAGCGCGTGTACGCTCCATCCGTCTCTTG
>DUUU01000006.1 GCA_012841485.1 Armatimonadota bacterium | reverse complement strand
CAGAACAGCGATCGCTGCGATCAGCATGCCGCCCCCAAGCAGCGGCACCTCCCAGACAGGGTAGTTCATACCCTTCGATCCCCTCTCAGGTTCGATATGCGGGGTACAAGTTCCATTGTAGCAACCGGTTATTGCTTCGTCAAGGGGAGATGCGTTTCTAGAGCGACCGGGGGCTGCACGCGCGAGAGGGCAGCGAGAGACCACCACCCGACTGAGTTGGGTAATGAGAGCCGGCCTTCGCAGGCATCGAAAGGGAGCGCCGGAGCAGGATGAGAGGAGGTGAGCGTCCCCGAAGCTCACCTGGGGCCGCAGCGGACCTCAGTTCCCCGGGGCCACCGCCCTGAGCGGAATCCGCGCTTCGCTGAGAACACGCCCTGCCTCGCGCACGACGACGCGGAGGAAGTGCGTGCCCTCCTGGGCGGCGCACAGCTCCACGGGAATCCACTGGCTCTGGGGATTCCCGCGCGTCACCGGGCCCTGGTAGAGGAGATAGGACGCATCGCTCTGCAGGATGCCGGGCCCACCAACCGAGAGGCCGGCGGCCGGGTAGAGGCGCACTTCGCCATCGCTGAGGTCGCGGCTGGGCTCCACGAAGAAGTAGACAATCGCCGTCCGGCCCACAACGACCGGGTACTCCACGAATGAGCGGATCTGCACGCCCTCGCCCACTGGTTGCTGAGACCTGGCAGAGAGGTAGCCATCCGGGCGGGGAAGCGCCTCGGTGCGTGAGACGCCAACGCCCACATGCAACGGGTTCGCGGGCGCGTTCCATCGGTCCAGGTTGCTTGCCCCAACCACAAAGAGGAGGGCCGTGGCCGCCAGGCCATAGCCCCAGGCGCGTGCCTGACTGGCTGCACCCGCGACACGCCATTGAAGGCGCACTCGCTCCCACCAGCTCATCGGCTGGCGCACGGCACGCAGTTTCTGCGTCAGCCGCCCGCGCACTTCCTCGGGGGCATCCTCCATCGGCAGCAGTGGCGATCGAAGCAGGCGAACAGTCTGGCGCAACGTCTCCAGATCCCGCCGGCACGCCGCGCATCTCTGCACGTGGCGCTCGACCGCCTCGCATTGGCCCTGCTCCAACTCACCCTCAAGATAGGCCGTGAAGCTCTGTTGGTATCCCTGGCATCCCATGAACTCGCCCCACAGGTCGATCGGCCGGGCCTCGTTGCACAACGCAGGACCGCCACGCGACTTCCAGCATCAACCGGGCAGAAAGCAGCAGGGTGCTGCTCACTCGACTGTGCTCACAGATTTAGACGAGCTCAGAGATCGAAAAGTTCCTTCTCCGCGAGCAGCCGGTCTCGCAGGCTCCGGCGTGCGCGATTGAGGCGCGACTTGACCGTGCCCACGTTGATCCCGAGAATGGCGGCGATCTCCTCGTAACTGTGCTGGTTCATCTCATACAGGATCAGGATCTCGCGCTGTGTTTCCGGGAGCTGGGCAATCGCGCGGCGGACGGCGCGCCGGCGCTCGTTGATCTGAACCGCCTCCTCCGGGGTTGGGGCGTCATCTTGCACGTCGCGGGCAATCGAGCCATCCTCCGTCTGGATGTTCTCTTCGAGGGACGCATAGGGGCGCGCGCGCCGGCGCTTCATCTCATCGAGGTAGACGTTGCGCACGATGCGGTACAACCAGGTCGAAAAGGCGGAGTCGGCCCGGAAGCTGCCAATTCCCCGGAAGGCATGGAGGAACGCTTCCTGGTAGATATCCTCCGCATCGTCTCGGTTGTTGGTCATCCGATAGGCGAAGTTATAGATCTGAGCGGAGTAGCGTGTGACCAGTTGATCGAACGCCTGGCGGTCGCCTTGCTTGCTCCGGGCAATGAGCACCGAGTCATCGCACTGGTCCAGGCTAGACCGGGAGGGGCCTTCGGGCTTCCTTGGAGCATCACGCGGCGAGATCATCTACCCCAGTCCAAATCTTCGTGGTATCGGCATTGTAACACAGGGGCAGGGGCAAGTCAATACTCTCCTCTTCTCCCCCTTGGGGCTCTAGCCCATGACCAGGCGGGCCAGAATCAGGCCCAGACCAAAGAGGAAGCAAATGGCAATCGCCACCTGCAGCCAGGTCATCGCGTGGCGGATCGAGCGCACCAGCTCTTCTTCGGAACGCAGGCTCACGAGGAAGCGGCTCTTCCCCTCTGGAGGCCGGCACACGCGCAACTCACCCGCCACATCGCGGACGGTTCCCAACAGATAGGCCTGGTGACCGACGGGTGTCAGCCATTCCTGGAAACGGTATCCCAGAGTGCGCCGGCCGCCGCCGGGGCTGCTTCCCAGAAAGAGCGAGAATCCGCCGAAGGAGATCTGGCCTCCCGGGTGCTCGCCCGGCTCGAAGCGATCCACGACCTGGGTCGTTTCGATATCCGCGCCCTCGGGATCAACGCGGATGGCGCCGGTCGCATCGCGAAGGAAGAACGGCACGGAGCGCTCGTTGCTGGCCATGGTATCGCATCCACGCCGGGTGCGCAGTTCGCGCCTCCCCGTGCGCGCGTCCGTCTCCCAATACTCCTCTTCCCACTCGCGATCCACGCGCATCCGGTAGTGGACGCACTCCTGGCCGGCCAGTTCGGAGATCAACGGGCGGTCTGCTTCGATCACGCCGCTCAGCTCGGCCTGGTACTGGAACTGGCCGCCGCCACGCTCTCGAAACTCGCGCAGGAGCTCCTGGAGACCGGCGACCGTTGTCGTCTCGGTGCCGAGGATATCGGTGAGCTTCCCTTGCTGCGCGCGCAGCCCAAAGACGAGCCCTACCCCGATCACCAACAGCGCGATCCCCGCGATTAGCATGGCGACCTCCTCTCGACCAGATCCGACGCGACGCGGCTATCCGGTGATGCCGCATCGCTGCCGCGTCCCCTAATACCGTGCGGGCGTCTCCTTCCCATCACCTGTCTGCCAGTACTCTCCTCACTGCTCCCTCGCTGGGAACGAGGAGCGGCTTCCGCACCGCACCGGGCCGCCTCTTCACGCCGGGCAGGAAGTGAGCACGCGGTGATCACTGTTGGGCTCAACACGTCGACCCCGCGTCGGATGCTCAGAGGCGCCGGATCACGACCGAGACCCGGCCCAGCACGGTCAGCTCGCTCTCCTGGGTCAACGGGATTGCCGTCGTGCCGCCATTGCGCACGCACAGGCACCCATTCTCGGCGGTCACCCAGCTTAGCTCCGCCTGCTCGCCTTTTTGTGTCACGACAACGTCGCCACTCGAGGGCTCGCGCCCGCGAGTCACGAGGACGAGGTCGCCGTCCCGGATAGCCGCGTCGGCGAGGCCATTGCCGACGACGCGAAAAAGCACGCTCTCGTCCTGGCCCACCCACTCCGTGGGGATCAGCATCGTCTCGGGAAGGGGCTCGCCCTGGCCCTGCGCCTCGCCGGCCACGGCGTTGCCGCCGACCGGAACTGGAACGAAGGGGCGGGGGGGGGAGGTGAGCTGTATGGAGCGATGACGGTGGTTGGCTGGCTTAAGATAGCCCTTGCGCTCGAGGGCTTTCAGGTGTTGATGGACGGTGCAGGTCGAAGAGACCCCGATGCGATCTCCAATCTCTCTGACGGTCAAGTGCTGACCTTCCCTTACTGCATCCTCGAGGATCTCCAACACCTGCTTTTGTTTCGGCGAAAGCCCTTTCATAAAGATCCGGGGGTGCAGGGGAGGAGAGCACCCTGGCTCCCCATCCCCCCATTCCCCCGCATCTGGGGGGAGCGAGGGGGGGCGGGGGAGGGATAGCCCCCTGCAATTCCCGTCCTCCTCTCACGTTTCATTCTGTCGTATCATCGTCTCGCGCAAAGCCGCCCTCCAGCTTTTCCGAAGGGAAGCATTCACGCGAGGACACTTCAGGGTTGCACCTTTGAGGGCGAGCCTTGAAGGCTGCCGTCCCCCGTCGCCTCACTGGGCAGGCGACCAGGGCGTTCTCAGCTCTCTGAGATGGGGCGCCCCAGAAAGGGGGGAATATGGATCCAAGTGTCAGATGGCGCCCACTGCTGCGCGCAACGAATCGCCGTTGCGAGCCGGAGGCGCACACCCCCGGGCTTTGGCCGGGAGTATCTGACAGCGGGTCTCCGACTCTCCTTTCACACGGCTGTGCAGATGCCCCTAGGGCCTACTGCCAGGCGTGCTCATTGTATCATACGTATGTTGGGCGCGTCAAACCGTGCTCCGCAGGCGGGTGGCCTCCGGTGGGCGCCCGATCCCGGTCACAGACAGGGCTCGCGCCATCGAGAGCGCGTATCGAACAGGCGCGGGTAGCTGCAGCAGCCGTTCGCGAGGCAGCCACGTGCGCGGGCTCACGAGCCGTGCGGCGTCAGCAGGACGCGGATGATCTCGGAGTACATGCGGGCCCGGGCGACCGCTCCACGGGCCAGGCCCAGCTTCTCCTCCTTCATAGCGTGCGTCACGCCCTCGATGGCAACATGGCGCACGCGGTAGCGGCTCGCCCGGGCGTGTCGCGTCAGGTGGGCCTCAATGCCCGACCGTCTCTGCTCCGGACCCGGGAGCGTCGAGAACACCTCTCGAATCAGCGCCCGCTGCCCGGAGATGTAGGGAACCAACACCTGCGCCAGGTCGGTAAAGACACGCCCGCCCCGAAAGACACCCACGGACATATCCACCTCGCCTGCGATCACGGGGTTGAGCAGGTCGAGCACGTGCTGTTGCGTCAAGCCAACAAGGTCGGCATCCAGGAAGAGGAGGACAGAGGCGTCCGTCGCGGCAACGCCCGCGGCCATCGCCCCGCCCTTTCCCTGGTTCGTCTCGAGACGAATGACCCGCACGCCGCCCACCGCGCGCGCGACCGCGGCGGTGTCATCCGCAGAGCCATCATCGACGACCAGGATCTCGCCTAGCTGCGGTAGAGTGGTAACAACTTGAAGGATTCGCGAGATGCGCGGCGCCTCATTATAGGCCGGGATGATGGCGGCACTCTTCAACGCAGGTATTCCTCAATGGTCCGCGATCTGTACACCGGGCGAGGGCCGGGACCGAACCGCCTTACGCGCCAGGTTCTCTTTCTCGATGAGGGCACGTATGCGGGATATGCGCTCGGTGGTCGAAGGGTGCGTGGATAGGTACTTATTGAGACCACGGGTGTCGCCCGTGTGCTTGAGGAGGCGCTCAAAGAATCGGACCATGCCGTATGGGTCATAGCCCGCCCGGCTCATGAAGCGCACGGCCTGAGCGTCGGCGGCCCGCTCATCCTGCCGGCTGTTTCCGCGAAGCGCGAGCTCCACCGCGATCTCAGCGAGGGCATTGATGTTGGCATTCTCTGTGACGAATGCGTTGAGCAAGAACGTCGCCCCGTACACCCGCTCCATCTGCTTCGCCGTGTGGCGCTCGGTGGTATGCGCCACCTCATGGGCGATCACAGCGGCGAGCTCGTCGGGGTCCGCGTTCGTGGCGTTGATCAAGCCCCGGTTCACATAGACGTAACCGGGAACGGAGAGGGCGTTGATCTCTCGCTCTTCCAGCACGCGGAACGTAAAGTCGATATCGCTGCGAGGGCTGTTGGCGGCGATGCGGCGCCCGATCCGCTCGACCAGCCATTGCAGCTCTTCATCCTGGCACACGCGGAAGCGCTGCTCGATGACGCGAGCCGCCTCATGCCCGAGGCGCATCTCCTCCGCACGTCCAACCAGCTTACCATCGCAACCCGCGGCAAAGAGCGCGAGCAGCGCAAACATCAGCAGCCATCGCCGCGGGCGCATCCAAACCTCCATTACACCCTCCGCGGGAACGGCCAAAGCGCGGGCGAAGGCGCACCTGGCGCCGCCAGTCACTCCTTCGCCTGCGTGGTTTCGGGGTCCGGTTTTCTTGTCTTTGAGCGTGAGAGTAGCTCCTCGATGCGCCGCAGCATGCCTTCCGCGCCCTCACGAACCTGCTCCGCCAGATCGTTGCCACTGCTGATCTGGGCAGATTCGGTCACCAGGTCCATGCCCTTGCGCATCTCCCTGCGGGCGCCCTCGATGTCGCCCTTGCGAATCAGTTCCTGTGCTCTCTTTGAATGCTCCTCGGCACTCTTGAGCAGCTCGCGACTGCGGGCATCCCGCGAGTCCTTCTCCGTCTTTGTGGAGACTTCGGCGCGCAGGCTCACCACCTCGGTGCGGAGGCGGCGCACTTCCAGGAAGCTATAGAGCGAGAGCCCCAAAGCCACCACCATGAGCCCTGTTGCAATCACACGCATACCTGCATCCTTCGAGGCTGCACGCCATCCTTTGGCAGCCTCGCCCGGAGCCGCGCGCCCAGTTCGCGCCCGCCGGGCACCTCGCTTCCGAGACCCTTGGATGCGGCGTATCCTGGCGATCTCCGCGAGCAAGCGCCAGCTCGCTGGCGACCCTCTCGCCCTCTATGGCCGCGATTATACCAGAACGGGCGCGTTTATGTAAAGCGAGCCTCAGAAGTCGGCGCTAATGCTCGCAACACTCTCTGTCGCGCGCTCGCCAGAGCGGCCTACAAGAACCGCGCCATTGAGCGCGTAGCCGGGGCCGCGATAGCCCACACCGAGGGTTGGCGTGCTGCGCAGGAGGCCGGCGCGCGCCACCCAATGCCGATCCAGGTGGTGCTCCACGCCGAAACGGAGTTGCCGGCGGACCTCATCGGTTGCATCGAAGAGATCGAACGTGATCCGCGTCCGATAGGTTCGGCGGGCAATCCCCAACAAGCCGGGGGCCACCTGGGGGTGCAGCTTCATCGCGAACCCCAGATTGATCAGCCGCGGTGCCCGGTAGGCGGGCGCGGTATAGGTGGGGCTGATCACCTTCTCGTCCATGATGCGCGGCTCGTTCACATTGAGCACTGCAAGCCCGAGCGCCGTCGTATCCGTCAGCCCATACAGCAGACCGAGGTCTACGTTGAACGCTTCCTTGGCGCCTCCGAGACGCTCATACCGGCTGTACTTCACATTGGCGCCGACGATGAGGCGGTCGCTCAACGCCTGCCCCATGCTATACATCCCCGTATTCTCTTTTGTGTCGTACGTCCGGCTATCGACCCGCAGGTAGCTCAGCGCGCCCGTCAGATCCCCCCCATCCGATTGCCCGTAGGAGACGAAGCGAAGGCTCTTGGGCTCCGTTCGGAACGAGTCGCTGTAGACGATGCGGCGACCTTCCAAGAGCGCAGCGGCGGCCGGATTCCACAGGACCATACAGAGGTCATCTGCCACCGCCGTAACCGCTCCGCCCATGCCCACGTCGCGCGCAGTGCCGATATCAAAGAGCTGGGCGGGCTGGACCGCCGCCTGGGCGGCCACCGGGAGGCACGCCATGAGGGTGAGGGCAGTCAGAACGACTCCTTTGTGCATCGTGGTCTTGCTCCTTATCGTTTGCTTCCTTCAGTCCCCGTCGGTGGCAAGCGCGGGCGCGATCCTCTTCACGGGAGGCGCCGCCGGTGAACCCGGTGGCCGCCCCCGCGTCTTGCCATGCAGGCCGCGCTCCCGCCGGGCGCTTTGCCCCCTGGATGAGGCCTGGGCGACGACACGGGCACCCTTGCCTAGTTCGCCACGCGCGTCCATCAACCTGCTAACCGCCTGCCCTGCGCCTGCTTCCCTCAGAAACGCAGCGCCGTTGCCGCCAGCTCCAGGCGGATCGCGTCATCTAGCGTGGAATAGCGGAGCGCCACATCGCGCGACCCAAACTGCCGCACGAGGTAGACATCCAGGTTCGTCGTGCTCCGCGGATACCCCGCCAACAAGTCGCCTCCGTACCGCGAGTATGTTGGGCGAAGCTCCACGCGCCAGTTGCGTAGCGGGGAATAGACCAGGGACCCATACACCGACAGGTCACCCCGCGTCGGAAGCACCGTGGCCGTGAGCGAGGTGGACCAGCGGTTCCCGCTGGCGGCCATCAACTGCCCCGTGAGGCTCTGCCCGGATGTCGGGCCATAATAGTCCGTCGTTCGCCCGGAGTAGTAGTAGCTATAGCGCAGTGTCGCCGTCGCGTTTTTGCCCAGGCGCTTCAGCAAAGTGGTGGATGCCTGCGCGTTGGGGCCCGTGCCGTTCGGTGAGAACGTGAAGCCGCTGCCGATGTAAAACTGAAGGCTTGTCGTCTGGCCAAGGCGCAGCGCGGGCGGGTGGAGCTGGAGATCCACGCCCTCCTCAAGGTAAGACTCATCGCCCCACTTGTTCCACGCCACGTTGGTGCTCCAGTAATACCGGATGTTTGGCCCCTTGATCACCCCCGGGCGCAACCGGAAATAGAGCCTGGACTGCACCGAGCCCGGCGTCTGCGGAAGAAAGCTGCCATACGCGCTCCAGCTCAGGTCACCGAGGCCCATAGAGTGGTGCAGCTCCGTGCGCGCATACAGATCCCGGTGCGCCGGGGAGTCGACGCTGACATAGGTATGCGTGCGATCTCCAAACTGCTGCTCATGACGCCAGCGAATGCCCCAGTCGCTGCTGGTGATATGGTTCAGCTCCACGGCCCCATGAGTCCCCCGGCCAAAGCTGTAGCGTTGATCCAGCGCGAGATGCCACCCAGGGCGAGTGACATACCCATCATACCCATAGCGCGTCTGCCTGCGGAGCCGAAGGGAGCCGTTGGAGGTATCCGTCACGCTATAGTAGAACGGAAGGTTCACCGAGATCCCGCCCATGCTGTCGAGGCTGACCAGGTGGTCCGCATCGGGGCCGTATGGGTTGAGCGAGAGCACGTAGAACGGGAGCGAGATGAGGTGCGCCCCAGCCACGCGCAGCCCGAACCCGGAGAACTGCACCTTATCGCCGGGGAAGAGGGTGATCTTCCGTGCGGAGATCACGGCCTTATCTGTTTCCGGATCCCGGAGATCGAAGATCCCCTCCGGCGTCGCCCCCTCCGCCGTGAAGAGATCGAGCGCGTAGCCGCTGATCACCTGGCGCCGGATCGTGCCGTTCTCCTCCACAGCCAGCAGGCGGCCCTGCATCTGGGGCATCTCCAGCATCAGCCGGTCCGCGGTCACCTCTTGCCCGGCGCACCGCAAAAGGATATGATTCTGCGCCACCACGCGAAGAGAGGCCACGTCTAGCTGCAGGCGATCCGCGATGATGAAGACCCCGCGATACGTCAGGCGCACATCACCCGCCGCATCGATCAGGTCCTTGTCCGGGAGGTACTGAAGCGATTGCGCCTGGATGCGGGCAAACGGCGCAACCTGCTGAGCGCCGATGGCCTCGGTGGAGAAGGTGACCCGGACGCGAGCCATGGCGCGCGTGCCCGCCGTCGCCGTCACTTCGGCAACCGCCGGCTCGGCGCTACTGCGCAGGGTGACTCGTACGACGCCGGAGCGCGTCTCTACAGAGGGGTTGATCACACCCGCCGTCGTTGTGAACCGGACGATGGTCCCATCGACGACAAACGCCCCCTGCCGGTCACGTACCTCGGCGAGCAGCGTCGCGGACGATTGCCCGTCCGCGGCGATGACCTCGGGGTCCGCTCGGAGGAGGATCACCTCCGGTTCGCCCGGCAGACCCTGAGCCAGGCCCGGGGAGTGCGGGATCACCAGGAGCACGAGCAAGCTAAGGAACAACGAGATGCGGCGAACGGCTCTCATGCTCTCACGTCGCAAGGGAAGCACCAGCGCGCGCGGCACGGGTGCAAAGCCAGTCAAGTGCCTCCGGCTGAGAGCCCGCGCGGATCGGCTACTCCCACCCGCCGCGCTCACTCCGAAGGATGCCTAACCATCCATTCGCCGTGCCTTCATCCGGCACCTTCCCCGCAGCCGAACAGAACGTCTGGCTCCTCCCGTCCGGCCCTGCTGCCGACACACAGACCGCCCTGGGGCCCCCCTTGCCCCATCCATACCCCGACAAACGCCGAGGGGGCCGGTCTCTCGACCGGCCCCCCCGGCTATTCCACTCATGGCCGCCTGTTCTGACGGCCTGCCTCATCATCCCTTGCGGCGACCTAAGGCTTGGCCGACGCTTCCACCGGATCCGACCACGGGCCCTCATGGATGAAGTCGACCGCCTGCACGCGGTAGACGTACGTGGTCCCAGCAGTCACCCCGGTATCATAGTACTCGGTCACATCTGGCGACACCGGGAAGAGCTGCTCCGTCTCGCCCGTGGTATCGAGCTTCTCGCGGCGCGAGACCGTGTAGCGCGCCAGATCGCGAACCGGGTTATTCCCATCCATCAGGGGATCCCACCGGACCACGATCATGCCGCTCGCTGGCGTCGCCGAGCGGATCGTGACCTTGCCCGGAGGCACGTTCATCACGCGCACCGGCCCTGCCACATCACTCGGCTCACCCTCGACCACTCCGGCCGTCGGGTACTTCACCAGAGCAACGATGCGATAGTAGAAGTCCTGATCGTTCGCTTCTGGCAGCGAGACCGACCCGGCCTGGAACTGATCCGCGAAACCAGTCGTCAGCACCCCCTCCGGAGGGCTCACCAGCTCGAACGGTCCGTTGGCGTACTTGCTGCGGTACACCCGATATCCGGAAATCGCGGTTGCGCCACCCCCGACTGGCTGTGCCCAGCTCACCTGGACCGCCATATCGAGAAGATTGCCGCTGCCATCCCGGTTGGTCACGGTCACGTTCAGAGGCTTGGGCGGCACCGGGTTGGGCACAGCCATCACCTCGGGGCTCTGAGTCCCCTCGATACCGAGCTTATCCACCGTCGCGATACGGAACCAGAACGGTGTGTCGTTTGCCAGGCCCGGAAGGACCGCCTGGGTCAGGAGATACGATGACTCTGCCGCGGCGACCGTCGGCTTACCGGTGCCATCGACCGGCGCGAAGACGCGCGTGTACGGCCCCGCCTGCTGCTGGGAGTAGTAGATCACGTAGCCCAGCGCGGAGGGATCCGTGGACGCCGTCCAGTTGAACGTCACCTGCGGGTTGCCATCGACGCTGGCACCCCCGGTCGCTGTGAAGTTCGCAGGCGCTGCAAGGCGTCGGACGACCATCACCGGGGTCGGATCCATCTGCTGGCCGGCCTCGCTTTCGAGCACGCCGTTGCTGCTATCCAGCATCGTCGCGGTCACCGAGTAGCGCAGGCCCACCCCGGTGGGTGCCCGCCGGTCCTCGAAGCGCGGCTGGCCCTGCAGGTTCGCAAGCGGCACATCCTCGACCATAGTGCGCACACCGGTGTTCACGATGGTGCGATAGATGCGGTAGCTCCGCAGGACATGGCCCACGCTTGCCAGCTCCCGGCCATCCGGCGGCGCTAGGCGCGTCACCGGGCTCCAGGTGATCACCACGCTCTTATCACCACCCACCGCCTGGACATTCGTGGGCGTGGCGGGTGGGATAGCGGGCGTCGCCGAAACCGGCATGCCGGCGGGGCTGCGCGCACTCTCCACGCCAGACGTGTTCACCGCGGTCACCTGGTAGTAATACGTCACCAGGTTCTGAGCCGCCTTATCCTGGAACACGATGCTCGGCGGATCCACGTTCGTCACAGGAACCTTGCCATGCAGCTGCGGCGTCATGTTGGGCGAGTCGCTGCGATAGACGCGGTACTCCGCCAGGTTCCCCTCGCTGTTCTTGTCCCAGACCAGCGTTACCAGGTTGTTGCTCGCAGACGCCAGCACGTTGCGCGGGGCCTCGGGCGGTGCCGTCGGCATCGCGTCGCTGGGTAGCGACAACTGCCCCTCCCAGCCGGCGGTATCGATCGCGGTCACGAAGTATTGGTAAGCCGTATCGTTCGTGACCTGCGTATCCTCGTACTGCAGGCCCGTTACGGGCTGATCGGTGAGGCGCGTTCGCGTGGTCGGCTGCTCGGCCACCTGCCGATACACATGGTAGCCGGCCACATCCACCTCGGCCAGCGGGCCCCACGTGATCGTCACGCGGCCATCGTTAGCCTTGGCAGTCACGTTCTGAACCACGCCAGGACGCCGGTTCGGAGTGGCCGAGGCCTCATCCGAGTACGGGCTCTCGCCCTGGGCGCTCACGGCGCGCACCACGTAGTAGTACGTGGTGTTGAAGTCAACGCCGGTATCCTCGACGGAAGTCACGGTCGGCGGGATCTTATCCGCGCCAGGCAGGAGCTGCCACGGACCGCCGCGGCCAATCATCCCCTTGGGGAACTTGGTCCACAGGTTGCCATAGGCTGCCGGCGCGCCGGCGCGCGAGCGCTGCGCGCTTCGGTACACCTGGTAATGCAGCACATCCGGCTCGGTGTTGGCCCGCCACGAGACGATGATCCGGCGCTCGCCCTCCGGGGCGGTCGCGGTCACGCCTGCGGGCGCCGCGGGGCGCAGGTCCGTGGAGCATGCCCGCGCATCCATGGCCTGCCAGTCGCTCTCCTGGCCCGTCTCCCCAACCGCAGCCACCTTGTAGAAGAAGGTGGTCCCGCCGGGAAGTCCGGCATCGGTGTATGTGTTCGCCGACGCTGCCACTTCGGCCAGGCGCTCGAAGCCCTCATTCAGCTGCGTCGACCGGTAAATGCGATAGGCGGTCACGAACTCCTGCGTCGAGACAGCCCACGTGAGCTGCACGCTGCGCAGATTCACGCTCACCTGCACATCGCGCACGGCCTCAGGCTCCCCGGGGCCCATTGCCCGGTCGCCATTCATTCGCGACCCCACCTTGCCACCGGCTACGCCCGCCACCTGATAGGCATAGCGCACGCCGGCAACCATGGGCGGCTTATCCTCGTACTGCTGCTGCTGGTCCGGGCCTGCGGGCACCTCGATCAGCTGCTGATACGAGTCAGCCGCGCGCGCGCCGGTAACCGTCGCCCGGTAGATACGGTACGCCTCCGCTCCCTGGATGCGCGGCCACGACAGCCGAACACCATCCCGCGTCGAGGTCACCACGACGCCGGCGCCCGGGGCGGATGGCCCGCCATCATCATCCCCGCCAAAGAGCGAGATCGCCAGCACAGCCACGGCAATTCCGCCCAGGGCCCAGGGCAGCCACTTCCGGCGCGCCCCCGGCTTGCGAGGCTCCTTCGGCTCGCGTCCGGCCAGCTTCTCCTCCAGGCGTTTCGCGGCATCCGTGCGCGCCCGGTCCTCCAGCGCGCCGCGAAGGCCTTCACCCTTGCCCTCGCCGTTCACCGTAACGGTCAACGTCGGCTCGCCGGTGGCCGCATTGTAGAGGTAAGCCGTTACCCTGAGCGAAACGCGGCTCTGATTCGCGTCATACTCGTAGCCGTCGGGATCGATCTCGCCCACGAGAGCGGTCTCGGCACCGAGGATGCGCGCGATCTTCACCGCGGTGGTGGAATCAGGAACCCCCGCCAGCTCTTGCTCCAGTAGCTGGCCATCCTGAATCGCCCGCTCGATGGTCGCGTTGTAGGGCCGGGTTGTCGAGAAGGTCACGAGATCGAATGCCGACGATTGCTCCATCGCCAGGCGGATCTGCCGGGTCAGAGCCCGGGCCAGCCCCTCGCCGCCCTCTTTGCTTTTGTTGTCGAACTCGAAAACGACGATCGTTCGCTGACGCGAGGGAGCGGCCTGCGCGGCCGGTGCCAACGCCCTGGCCATCAGGCCTTCGCCCAACGGGAACGTCATCGCGAGTACCAGGAGCGAAGCGACGCATCGCCTGATCCGCCACCTAAGCATGCGTTTCATCCAGCCTGAACTCCCTTCGCGCTGGCGCGTCGGAAGGGGAGCCGCCCCGGGCGTCGCCGGGCTCGGCTCGCCTCTCCCTTTCTCACCAGGTCACCACTGCTATCGGTTTCACTGCGCGGGCAGTCTGCCCTTCAGGTGTTGTCGCGGTAATCTGCACCACATACAGGCCTCGCGGCAGGCGCGAGCCATCCGCGCGGCTGAGATCCCATGTCACTGTGTTCATCCCCTGCTCCACCGCGCGCCGGTCGGCCACCGTCTTGAGACGCCTGCCGTTCGGCGCGAGGATCTCCACCGTCGCCATGCTGGCGCGGCTGACGGAGAAGGAGATGCTTCTGCCCCCTCGGGTGCTCCCGAAGGTGATTCCATCGATGCGGAGCGCGCCCTCCGTGCGGGGCTGAACGATCAGGCGCAGCCGCCGCGTGCCCGTCTCCCCGGGGTTGAACGAGTAGCCCGATGCCGTCCTCAGATAGACGCGCTTGCCAGCGGCATCCACATCCTCGAGGATCACATCCAGCTCCTTTGGCAGCTCCGCGAGGTTCGGACAGCGCACGCTCACGGCGCGATTCCGCGCATCCGTCTCCACCACGAAGTCGAACGCCAGCGGCAGCGGCGTCGAGCTCGACCGGAAGTCGGTCGCGTACCGCCCGGTTCCAGCCTGCCCCGTGAAGTAGAGATCGATCTGCTGTCCGAGCGCCCGTGGCGGGCTCTCCAGGCCAGTGAGCGCCTGGGCGCGGCCCTCACCGGTCACACCGGCGAAGTTGTAACTATCGGACTGGGCGCCATTTCCGGCGACCAGTTGGAGCGTCCACTCTCCGGTGCGCCCGCGCTCGCGGCGCGCCACCGGTTCCTGCGGCAGATGCGCGCTCCGCGCCAGAGGCGGGGCGAAGACGAGCCGACCTGCCACGTTCGACTTGACCCACAGCCCCTGCCAGGGGAGCACGTCTCGACGCGCGCCTGGCACGCTCGCATGCACCAGCGCATACTCCGAGCCGTCGTAGATCCAGGCGTGGTCGAAGATCTTCCGATCCGCAGGCGGTGCCATGGCGGCCTCGGAAAGCGACATCACCGTCCCCTGCTCATCCTGGAATGCCACACTGCTCCAGGAGATGGGCAGCAGGAACGGGTTCGCCACCTGGTTCCAGCCCTTCTGGAGAGGCACGCTCACCGAGGCGTTGTGCGGGACCGTCTCTCCCACCGTGCTCGCCACGATGCCGCCCTTGGTGCTCAGCCAGAAGCCGTCACCAGGCTTCGGCGTCGGCATCGAGCCAACCGGCCCGAAGTCGTATGCACCAAGCGCCGCGTTCCAGCGCGCCAGTTGGAAATCGGATCCGACGAAGAGATCGCTGATCTTCCCGCCATCCGGCGTCACAGGCACGCCCATCATCGAGAGTCCGGCCGGAATGGTGATCTGGCCGGGGCTCACGTCTGCCACGAGCTGCTCGTAACCGCCGCCAATCCCCCGCTCGGCATCGCTGGCGAACTCGGCGGTCACCTGCCACCGGCCGCTGCGCACTGGAACGAACGCATCCGTGAACCGGCCCTCGCTCGTCGCGGTGACGGTGTTCACGTGCATCTCAACCGGCTGCCCATCGGCTCCCATCCACGCATAGGTAACCTTCACATCGGTGGAGGGAATCACCGGATCCAGCGCGCCACTCACGCGGATGGGGGTCAACCCATCCAGCGTTAGCTGCTCGGGAGTGATCGTCAGGTTCAGGCGCGTCTCAGGCAGCACCATCGGTCCTGCGAACGGCCGTCCGTTCTCATCCGCCAGGGTTGCGGTATCAAAACCGTCCTCGGCGGTGAAGCTATGCATCAGGCTTCCAGCCGGAAGCTTTGTGGTCGTCTGGTAGAGGGCTCCGGATGCCTCGCGCACGTCGCCCTCGACGTACGCCATCGGCAGCTTCTGGTTGCCGACGATGACGCACACGCGCGGCAGACCTGTTTCCATCCAGTTCTCGGGCGCGTCCGCGTCGCGGCAGCGCACGCTGAACGTAAACGGCGTACCCGTGTGCCCCGAGGTCGGGCTAAGTCTCGGCAACGCCCCACCGACCGCGGTGTCTACCATGAGAGTAGGCACCACATTCGGACCGTGCGCGCCACCCTGTTCCGGGTATCGGATCTCGGCCAGGCCCTCGACCCTCACCAGGAAGTGGTAGCTGAACGGTCCACTCCCTGTCGGGCTCGGAAGCATGCGTGCGAACACAGCGCCATCCGTGAGGTCCGTATCGGCGGGGTTCTCCTGCGCCATCGGATAGGCATCCAGCGTGCCCGCCGCATTCGGAACAATCACGTAAATCGCTGGCATCAGATTCTGGCTCTGGCGATAGGTGACCCGATAGATGACCTGGCCAGCCTGTCCAGGCGCCGACGAGACGCTCTCGCCCGTCAGCACGGGCTGATCAATCGCCATCACCGTGGGCCCATCCAGAACCGCCGTGTCCACCTCGGTGGCCCCATCGGTCGCCGTAAAGGCATACCGATAGACGCCCGGCTCACTGAGCTTCACCTTGACGGTGTGGAGCCAGCCCGGATTCGCCAGGCTCGCCTCGGCGGCGCCTGCCGGAGGCGCCATCAGGCCTTGATTGGGCAGTTCGACCAGCGCGCCCTTTGGGTCGAACACTCGCAGGTACACGCTATTCGGTGGGATGCTGCCCGCGTGGGCGTAGAGGACACTGAACTCGTACGTTTGCGCCACCACTCCGCGCACTGGCGTCACCGCTTGAGGCGTCAGCACCGGCATACCGACCACCGGGCCCGAGAACGGAACCTTATTCGCGTCGTCCTGGTAAACCTGGCGCACGCTGTCGCCATCCGACGCCTCGAAGTAGTAGCTGTAGGTGCCCGGTGCGTTGAACGTGTACGGCGTCTCGTTCCTCCACACCACCCCCTGCCCCGCAACCGTCCCAGGAGCTGGGTTCGGATCCTCCGGTTTGAGCTCCACCGTGTCAAGCACGGTCGCCTGGCCGCCACTCGCGGGGTTCAGGATGTGCACGAACACCCTATCGCCGGGCTTGTCGCCCTCATGTCGGTAGCGCACGCTGTAGCGGAAGCCGGTCCCGGGCTTACCCGCGCTGGGAGAACCCTCCGTGGTGCCATCCGTGCGCTGGACGCTCGCCTCGCTCAGAGTCGGCACATAGATGCTCGGCCCGGTCCCCTGGACCTGCACCTCTTCGTTGGTCAACGGATCTTTCGCTACGATCCTGAAGCGGTGCGGCCCGGCGCCGATCGTTCGGCCGTTCAGCGTGATGCTATAGACGACGCCCGCCGCGTAATCCGGATTCGGTTGGGCCGGATCGCGCACCATCTGATGGACGTCCTGGCCGTCGATCACGAGCTCCAGGAGGTCGCCCGCGGGCGTGTCACGCTCGTTATCGCCGTACCTCACGCTGAACTTGAAGTTGTCGCTCAGCGAACCCTTGGCTCCCTTGCCGGGATCCGTGGCGTTCTCGACCTTGACATCGAGCAAGAACGGCTTGCTATTCAGGAAGAACGGCTTCCCAGGCCCAGTTGGGTTGTTGGGGTCCACATCCAGCAGCGTGGCCGTCTCGCCAGGCTCGGGGTTCTGCGCGTTCTTCCAGTTATCCGTGAACTCAAAGAAGTATTCGCGTCGGCCCTGGAACGCGCCCACGGTGGGGTCGGTCGCCGATTGCAGGCGGTAGCGCACCCCCTGGGTGAAGTCCGACGTGCTCGGATCCCGCTGCATGACGAGGACCAGGCTCTTCGCAGCATTGTCCGGCTCACTGGGATCCGGGAAAACAAGGTGCGGCGTGCTGGGGGGATCGCCATCGAGATCCCGATACACCACCTCAATGGTCCAGCTCACGGCGCCCGTTTTCGGATCGACGGTCGGCACCGCGCGGTGCTGCGATAGCTCCGGCGGGTGGTTGATACGAAGCGTATTCGCGATATGGCTCACCTGCGCGCTCGTGGTGAGCGAGGTTCCGCCGGCCGTATCGCCGGGCCACTCGGCCATCCTCCGGCCATCGCTAACACGGAAGAAGTAGCGGTAGACGCCCGGCTCAAGCGCGTCCGCCGCCAGACCCGGGAACTTCACGCCATACTGCGCGAAGAACGCAGACGAGAGCGTGGAATCAGAGAAGTCCTTGTAGAGCGGGTCCATGCCGTTTGCCCCGCTTGCGAGCGTTGTGCACGCAAAGGGGGACAGTGGCACGGGCACGAAGCTCCCATTCTCATCCTGGCGGAAGAGGTGCATCTCGCACACGGTCGGCGGCAGGCCCTCGGACTGCGTGTAGTAGAACCGCCACTGAATCTCATCCGTGGAGCAGAGCCGGCTCGGACGCGCGCGATTCAGATCCCCGCAGAAGAGTGCCACGCGCTTCTTCCCACCGTTGCCATCGTCACGAAGCGCCGCGACCGCGGCCGGAATCCCGATCAGGCCCTGGTTGGTGTCGCCTCTCAGCTGCTCCTGATCCACGGTGATCTGAGGATCCACGCGGATCTCAAACGGCGGGTGGAACACCTGGCGTGGCGGCGATGCGGGGTCCGTATTCGGTAGGTTGTAGTAAGGCTGCTGGAACCACCGCTGGTTGTACACATACGGATCCACCCCGGCGGCATACGACCAGCCGGTGCCATCATTGTACACCACCGTGCCCCAACTCCGGCCCGGCCCCAAAGAGCCATACGAAGGCAGGGTGGCAAACTGAATGTCGTTGCTCGCAAAGAAGGAGTACTTCCGGAGGCCCGCGGGAAGCGAAACGAAGCTCCGCGTGCGCGGATCATACACCTGCTGGCCGCTCAGCAGCTCCTGGCGGCCCGTGCGCCCCGCGTTGAGGTACTTCTGACCGGGGTTATCGCTGAACGGGCTGAGCGCGAACTGGAGCACCGCCGAGCCGAACTCGAAGAACCGCGGGATTCCGACGGCAACCGAATGGTCCGTCCCCCGGCAGGTGTACTTGAAGATGACGCCGTTTCGCCAGTCTGCGGCGGTGGGATCCGCGTTCAGGAACTGGGGCTGCAAGTCGGTGTCGATCACCATCATGCGCGGCGCGTCCATGTTCCGGGTCAGCGCGGGAGGATCGCTCGCGGCGTAGTTGCGGAACCAATCAATGGGGCCACCCGGCGCCCCAGGATTGACCAACACCCGGCCATCCCCATCGTCATCAAAGACGATATGCACACCGGAACGGTAGGTTTGCGGCGCCACACCCTCGGGCAGCGTGAGGTCCGTCGGCGTCACGAAGCGCCACGGATCATCCGTGCGCCGGGGCACATTGTACTGGTCGAGTTCCAGATTGTTGACCGTGTTGTGGACATTCGGACCAAGCCGATCGAACCGCCCCCGTCCGGTGAACGGGCGCGGGGGCAGGCCCTCCGGGTCCATGTACTTCACGCGGAACGTATAGGTGGCCGAGGCAGAGCCATCGCCGTAGTTGTTCGGATCCACGGGCTCGACCGTCACGCCACCCGCCTTATTCGGGGTCTTGAACTGGTCGCTATTCCCCTGGGCGTCGACCGGGATCAGGACCTGGCGTCCGCGCCCGGTGATACTGAACCCCAGGGTGGTGTTCACCGGAGTCGCAGTACCGGTGCCCGTGGGCACGCCATACGCCGTAAACGTCACCTGGTGGGCCGTGGGGAGGGAATCGTCATCATTGCGGAAGTACCAGCCCGGGATGCTGACCCGGTAGTAGCCGCTCCCGTAGCTGTCGGTGCTAGAGACCTTCTGCATGGGGAAGCCGGCGCAGCGCACATAGCCGACGTTATCCGCGAGGCCGTTCGGGCTCGTCTGGATCCGTTCGGTGCTTGGCACCGTCACGGTGATCGTGAAGGTGAACAGGCTCCGCGCGGTACCATCGACCATCGCACTGGTGGGTGCCTCCTGGCATTTGGGGAATACCTGCGGGTTGGACAGCGTGACATTCGCGCGCGCGGAGCCCATCGATGCCAGCAGAAGGAGGGCTGAGCATAGGATCATGCCCGCGACTCGCGGCAGGGCGGGAGGTTGGTAGCGGCCGCAGCTTATAGCCGCGGCATCCAGAGCGGACGCGAACCGCATCACCCAACGAACGGCTATCTTCACCGGCCTCATTGAGCTATTCCCTTTCCAGGGCGACAAAGGACT
>DUUU01000567.1 GCA_012841485.1 Armatimonadota bacterium | reverse complement strand
TCGGGGTCGCGGTGGAAGAGCGCCCACTCGGCGCCCTGCGCGGAGAGATCGCCACCGGCCAGCTCGTTCAGGAGCGCCCGGAAGCGGGGATCGGGATAGCGCGTGGCCATCACCTCGGCGATTTCGAGCGAGATCCCCGTCGTAATGTGCGTGTCGGCGATGGGCGGGTAGGTGCGGGATGGAAGCAATGCCTCAGCGAGCACCTGGAAGACGCTCCGGTAGCGGGCCTCGCCATAGATATCGAGGTTGTCGATGCGTCCGGCGGCGTCCTGGTAGCCAGGCGGATCGCTATACCCGTGCAGGGTGTCGGCGAACTGCCAGATGCCTGCCAGGGTCATGTTGCCGTAGGAGGGCGATTCGCAGGCGGCGCCGTCCGGCAGGAACCACTCGTTGATGAACCAGCGCAATCCGGCCAGGCCGAAGCGCACCCGGCGCGGGTCGCCAATCGCCATTCCGATCTGGCCCACGGCCGAGCGATTCGTGGCGGTCTTGTTGTTGAGCGCCGTGTCGTACACGAGCAGGTAAGTTCCCTCCAGGAAGAGGTCTTTCTCGATCCGCTGGCGCTCGGCATCCGGGATGAGGTCCGCCACCAGGTCGTAGGCCTCTACCAGCTGCGAGAGCTGGATGCCCTCCATGCCCACGGCGGAGAAGCCGCGCCCGGCCATCCAATAGCCCGCGTGCAGTCGGCGGTCTGGCTTGTTGGGAGGGCAGGTCAGCTCGTCGGCGGGCAGGCTGTTGATCTTCGCGGCGGCGACGCGCGGGTCCATATCGGCGATCTCGCCGTACCCGGAGTGGAGGAGGTAGCCGGGATAGACGATGGCAAAGCGCGAGAGGATCGCCGCGGCCTTTTCACCATAGGCGCGCTCGCCCGTGAGCGCGTAGACCATGGCGAGGTCGCGCGCGGCGCGCGCCATGTAGCCCGTCTTGTGTGCCCGGATTGCCCCGGTCCACGACGAGCGAAGGTGGATGTTGTTGAAATTCCAGGATTTGCCGCCGTAGAAGGTGAAGCGCTGCTCGCCGCCGTAGCGGGCGATGAGGACCAGGTCCTCGGGATACTTCTCGTTGGGATAGACGGTGCCGCAGTTGCGGCACTTGAGCTCGTCGGGCCGTTTGACATCCCAGATATATTGGCCGTGGACCGGCGCGTACTCGCAGTGGGGGCACATCGTGAAGAGCGTGCAGAGCGGCGTCAGCGCCGGGATCATCTGCTCGACGAACTCCGGCGGCTGCTTGAGCACGTAGTCCGCGCGCCCGCGGTAGCCTGCGAGAAGCCGCTTCGCCCAGGGGTGCCGGCGGACGTTCTCTCTCGCGCGCTCCAGGTCGGCCGGCTTGATGAAGGCGATGGGCCGGCGCACGCTCGCGCGGTACTTCTGCCACAGCGACAGGTCGGCGGGGTCAAAGTGCTCGCCCCCCAGGTCATAGACTTGCCTGAAGCGCGCGGGCACTGTGATGCCCGGCGCTTTCGAGAGCGCGGCGGCGAGGGCCGGCGCCATCTGCTGGCCGGCAAACGCGGCCAGGTGAAAGGTGACCTTCACCTCCGTCTGAGGAGCCACCTTTCCTCCCAGGGGCGCCGAGTAGGAGACGGCCGGGTACTCGCGGTTCCGGCCCAGTTGCGGCTGCCCGTCGGGGAGGCAGAAGGCGATCCCCTCGCCTTTCTCTGGGTCGTACGCGGCCACCCAGGGCGGGGTGCCGGGATCCCGGCGCACGGCATCGCCCGGCCCCAGGAGCAGGCTCCCGCCGGAGCTGGGCACCGCCCCTCGCGACAGCCGCGGAGCGAACCAGATCAGGGGCAGGCTCATGCCGCCGCGCAACGAGATCTCCCCCACGGCCTCTAGGCGGTAGTCGTTTTCGAGAACGGGCGAGCCGGCGCGCAGCGTGTGCGTCTTCACGAAGCGGAAGTGCTTCGCCTCGCCCTCAGCGGGGTAGCTCACCACCAGACGGACGAAATCATCCCCCCGTTCCACGCGCGTCGTCACCGGCTTCAGCCCGTAATCAGCATCCGTCTTGTTATCCTGATACC
>DUUU01000566.1 GCA_012841485.1 Armatimonadota bacterium | reverse complement strand
GAGCAGCCCGTGCCGGTGGTGATCCGCCTGGAGAACAAAGGCCCCGCGCCATTGACGGGCACCCTGCGGATTGGTGTCATCGACCGGTGGCGCGTGGATGGGCCCAACCCGCGTCCTTTCACAGTGGGAGCCCGCGCGAAGGCCGAGGTGACGGTGAACGTGGTCGCCGGCAGGGGCATCTACGCCGCTCACTACCCGGTCCACGCCTACGCGGAGTTCACCGAGGGTGGGCAGCCCCTGCGCGCGCACGCCGTGCTCGTCATCGAGGTGGCGCGCGCTGCTGTGGAAGTGGCGAAGCCGCGCCCGCCGGCAGTCGCCCAGGTGGCGGCACTGAGCGCGGAGGCGCCCGTGAAGGTGGATGGCGACCTCTCGGAATGGACCAACGCGATTCCCGTGCCTCTGGATGGCACCCATGCGGGCGTTGGCACCATCGAACCGGGTGATTTTGGGGCCGTGCTCACCGCGCTCCATGATGGCGAGCGTCTCTACCTCGGCGCGCGCGTCTCTGATGAGGAGATCAGCGCCACGGACCGCACGAGCCGCGACTTCATGGATAGCGACTACATCCGCGTCTACCTGGCGGCGCGATCCCCGCGCGAGCGGAACGAGCGCGTGCTCTCCGAGGAGGACCTGGTCCTCGCTATCAGTCCCTTCGGCGGCGCGAGGCCACTCGTGAAAGTGCCCGACTACGGCCTCAAGACGCGGCTGCTGCCGGACCCCGGCGCGGTGCAGGTCGCGGCGCGGCGGACCCCCGGGGGCTATGAGGCAGAGATCGCGCTTCCCCTGTCGCTGATTGGCCCGGATGTGAAAGTAGGGCAGCACCTTGGCCTCAACGTGATGTTGGGCGACGCCGACGGTGGCCGGCGCGTGGCCGAGCTTACTCTTGGACACCGCGATAGTGACTACTGGATCTCGCCTGCGGCCTATGTGCCTCTGGAGCTTTCCGCGCGTACGCATGACGATGGCCTGTTGCAGCTGCCGGTGAACGTCATCTCTGGCCGGGGCGCCACCCGGCTGGATCGTCTCGCGGGCTACCGGGTGTGTATCGCTCGCGAGGGGAAGCCGCTGCTTGAGAAGCCCCTCGGGTGGACAGGGAGCGATCCCGAAACGGGAACCAGCTTCGCGCCGGGAACGGCCTCGCGCCCTGATACCCGGCCGTGCATCACGATTCACCCGCCTTATCGGGGCGGCGTTGGCCCCTCGTGGGCGGATGCGCGTTTTGCCCTGCCGAACGTGAAACCGATCACCCTCCGGTTCGCCACGGCGATCCGCGACCACAAGCCTGGCGAGGGCGCGAGCGATGGTGTGGAGTGGCGCGTGTGTGTCGCGGAAGAGGGTGCGTCTTCCGGCAAAGCCAGCGCGACGCCCGAGGCCAGGGCAGACGGGGCCCGGTTTGTCCAGCTTTTCGAACGCTTCAGCCTCTCCAAGACGTGGGAGCCGGCCACGGTCGATCTCTCGGCCTATGCCGGCAAGACGGTGACGCTGCGCCTCTGGAATGGTCCCGGTCCGAAAGGAAACACGAACTGCGATTCCGGCCACTGGGCAGAACCAACGCTGGTGGTGGGCAATCTGCCTGCGGAGGAGACGCCCCAGGCGTGGGCTGAGCGGAGGCAGAAGGCAGAGGCCAAGGCAAAGCAAGCCCGCTCTGGCAGGACCGACCGTTTCTCGTGGAGAGTGCAGAGTCGCGCCGGCGCCTTTGGGATCGCTCTGGTACCAGGCCCGCGCGGCCTGGTGGATGGCGCTCTGGCCGTGGCGGACAACCGCGAGACGGTCTCCTTCGAAGGCTTCCTGATCGAGGTGGCCGGCGAGCGCCTGGGCGACTGGCGCTCCGCGGCGAGCGTGGAGGATGTCAAAATCCTGCCTCCCACGAAGGCGAGCCCGGACGCCGTGACGATCCGGCACACCGTCCTCCTGAACGAGGCGCGAATTCCGGTGGACGCGGTGCTGCGGCCCGTGGCGGGCGGCGTGCGCCTCTCCTTTGCGATGCCGGGCGTGACGCGTGACCGGCGGGGGCAGCCGCGCTTTACGCTGCTTGGCATCGGCCCGGCCAATCGGAAGGCGCGCCGTGTTTACGCCGGTTTTGGCAATGTGATTCAGGAGCCGGGGCGCTTCGCCCTCCGCGGCAACGGCTTCCAGCTGAGCACCCGGCACGTGGGCATCGATTTCGAGAACGGCGTCAGCCTGGTGCAGGCGTGCGACGTTTTCCCGGACCGCTTTGATGTGGATCCGGAGAAGCGCCTCTACTCGCTGCAAACGCACCACGACGCCTCGTTCCTCCTGGTGCCCTCGGCGCGCGGGGCGTTCGCGGCGGCCCGCGTCTATCGCGACCTCGCCGGGTTCAAGCCGGCCGGCGGCGTGGCGAAGCTGAAGGGGAAGATGTGCATCGATTGGTGGGGCGGGCACGAGATCGGCGATGATATTCGCCGGGCCGCCGCCTACGGCCTCACCGACTCCGTCTTGATCAAGCACTCGTGGCAGCGTTGGGGCTATGACTACCGCCTGCCAGATATCTACCCCCCGAACTGCGACCCGGCGGTGTGGAACGACTGGGTGAGCGCCTGCCGTGATAGCGGCATCCTCTTTGGCGTGCATGATAACTACATCGACTACTACCCGGATGCCGAGGGCTTCAGCTACAAGCACATCGTCTTCAATGAGGATGGCACGCCCCAGCGCGCGTGGCTTCACAAATCACTCCGGGCGCAGAGCTATCGCTGGCTCCCCCACGCATTCAAGCCGTGGCTGGCGCGCAACATGAAGCTGATCAAGGAGGGCTTCGCGCCCACGGCCTCGTTTGTCGATGTTTTCACTGCGCACTCGGTCATCGACTATTACGACGAGGAAGGCCGCTTCTACACGAAGATGGAATGCGCGAAGCACTGGGGCGAGTGCTTTGACTACATCCGCGATACCCTCGGAGACAATGCCCCCACGGTCTCCGAAGCGGGGCACGACGCGCTCATCGGCCACGTCGATGGCGTCCAGCCGGACCACTACTCGGCGAAGATCTGGAACTGGTCGTGCGCCGACTCCGAGCGCGTTCCCTGGCACGATATGGCGTCGCACGGCGCGATGATCCTCTTCGCCGGCGGCCTGGGCCAGCGCTACGCGGGCACCGAGCCCTACGCGAGCTGGGGGAGCGATGACTACTTCTCCAACACGGTGATAGGCGGGCGCAACCCGATGTGTACCGGGCCATGCACCCGCGACACCGTGAAGACCTACTGGCTGCTGCACGACGTGTGCAAGGAGCTCGCCCACCAATCGCTGGAGACGCACGAGTTCGTGGGCGATGATCTCCACCGCCAGCACACCACTTTTGGCGGTGGCGCCCAGGTGTGGACCAACCGCGGGGAGACCCCCTGGCAGGTGGAAGGCGTGGTGCTGCCGCGCTATGGCTTCCTGGCGAAAGCGGGGCAGACGATGGCCGCGATCATCGCGCGCGAGGGGCTCTCGGTCGCCCTGGCGCGCAGTCCGGGGGTGACCTTCGTGGACGCGCGCCCGACATCGCTCGACACGGTCAGCCGTGCCCCGGTGAAGACGCGCGTGGTGGGGGCGCGGCACCTGGGAGAGGGCCAGGTGGAGGTGGAGTTCGAGTGGGAGGTGTTGCGCGCCTTGCCGGAGGGCTACCAGGCCTTCGTTCACATCTCGCATGACAAGGCGGTGGCTCAGGGAACCGACCGCATCGTGATTCACGCGCCGAACGGCCTGCCGGCCGAGAAGCTGCGGCAGGAGGGCGTGCATCGGTGCATGATCCGCTTCACCTTCGCGGGCGCACCGTACGATGGTGATTACTACCTGCGGTATGGCATCTACTCGCCCAAGGGCGGTGGCCGGCTGCTGCCTCTGGCCGATATCGATGGCACCCGGGTACGCGGGGGCCTCTTCACGGTGAAGCGGCGCCAGGGGGCTATCGATTCGGTGAAGTACGCCCCGGAGCGGCCTGGCCCCGATGCCCCGAAAGAGAACGCCGAAGGGAAGAGGATCGATTTTGGAACGGTCGTCACAAACGGGGCGTTTCGCCTGCTTCACTCCGGGCGCGAGTGGCGGCTCTACCCGCTTCAGGGGAGCTTCCCCTTCCAGGCAGAGCTGCGCCTGCCCGCACTGGGCGCGAAGGGCCAGCGCGTGACCTCGGTGGAAGGCCTCGACCAGGCGGGCAAGCCTCTCGGCGCCGTGGCTTTCACGCACAAGGGAGACGTGCTGCATCTCGACCTGGACGCGGCGGCCTTCTCCTACCGGATCGTGTTGAGGTAGCGAGTGATGGCCGAACCGGCTGGGGATGGAGATCGGATGGAGAGCCTGCAAGCCGCCGCGCGGGGGCGCATGCTTCGCGCGGGACAGCGACCGGCGCTCCCACCGCCGGAAGGCGTGGAGCTGCGTCGGAGCGTGGTGTATGGCCGGGCCGGTGGTCGGGAGCTCACGCTGGACCTCTTCTTACCGGACGAGGGCGCATGGCCCGCGCCGCGCCCAGCGATGCTTTTCTTCCACGGGGGCGCGTGGTCGAGTGGCACGCCGGGGCAGTTCTATCGGCAGGCAGGATCCCTCGCCGCCGTGGGGATCGCCTGCGCTAGCGTCTCCTACCGCCTCTCCGGGGAGGCGAAGTATCCGGCGGCGGTAGAAGACGCCAAGTGCGCCGTGCGCTGGGTGCGCGCCCACGCCGGGGAGTTGGGCGTGGACCCAGAGCGGATCGGCTGCGCCGGGGCCTCGGCGGGCGGGCATCTCGCCGCGATGCTCGCGACGACCGCCGGAATCCCCCGGTTTGAGGGGAGTAGCGGGCACGCGGACGCCTCAAGCCGGGTCTGCCTGGCCGTGCTGTTCAACCCCGTGCTCGATCTGGTGGCGCTGGCCGGGGAGGAGCGATGCGCGGAGTGGCTGATCTCCTTCCTGGGCGTGCCGTTCGAGGGGAATGAGGCGCTCTATCGGGACGCCTCGCCAATCACGCACGTTGGGCCAGAGACCCCGCCCTGCCTCCTTTTTCACGGCATGGCGGATAAGGCGGTGCCTTACGCGCAGGCGGAGCGCTTCCGCGATGTGCTGAGGCAAAACGGCGTTGCCGGAGAGCTGGTGAGCTACGAGGGCCGCGGCCACGGCTTCTTCAGCCGCAGCCCCTACTATGAGGAGACCTACACCCGCATGGAGGGCTGGCTGCTGGATCGCTTTGGCCAGGCGGCCGGGCGCGCCGGTGAATTGCGGTGAGCCCGAGGTATTCATCAGAATACTTCAAGCCGAAGCTGTGGCACTGCTGCACAACGTTATCTTTGACAAGAGCCTCACGCGTTCCCAGTCAACAGTTGGTCCCGATGGAGTGCCACTCTCTGCCATAGCACGGGATGCAGGCCCGCGCTCCATTGTGCACGAAACGTTTCATGCCCTTGCTGTCTGCGACCCATCCCTTCAGGAACAGGCGGAAGCCTTCCACAGTAGTCGAACTTCAGGTGAAGAACCTGTCTCCATGAAAGAGGCTTACAGGAAAGGTGACTACTTTCCGATCACCGGGCAGGGTGGCCTAGTTGATGACCTCCCCTACGAGGACAACGAGATGACGCGCCCAGACAACTACCCTACCCCCTATGCAGGGCGGGTGGCAGATGATGGGAGTGCAGCCGAGATCATCCCGGTTGGTGGCGAACTCCTCACCCACGACCCGGTTGGGTTTGCTATGAGCGACCCTGATTACTTCCACTTCACCGTAGACGCACTCCGAGGGAACACTAGAGACTAGAGACTTCCCTGGCCCTTGTGGTATAATGGGGCGAACTAGGAGGACCACTTTCAATGGCAGTTATCATCGAGATCGAAGGCGTTCCGGCCACCATAGATGGCTACACCTGGAGTTGCGAGGATTCCGAGATAGAGTCACTTCTGAACTCCTTTATTCCAGAAGAAGGACCCACAGGTTGGGACCCATATCCCGATCACAGCATGGCGATCTACGTTTGCTCCGTGCTAGGGTGCAAGATCACTCACGTTGACCCCGATACTCCACCTACAGCAGATGAACTGTCACAAAGATATGCGCCTATCTTCGAGGCGATGAAGGCTCAACCCGAACCGGATGTGGAGCCACCCGAAAACAATACTGAATGACAGGCGGTGTGAATGAATTGAAGAATACACACAGCGACATCGACAGCATCCTTATAGACTACTGGGATGCTCTTAACCGCATAGCACAAACCCACTCAAGCCAACAATCTCTCGAAGAAGCCCTCCAGCGCAACTCACAGGCCCTTGAAGACTCTCTTCTAGCCCTATTGGGGGCCACCTCTGACGAAGATCCGGTCGAGCGCGATGCCCTGTCTCAGATGACCCCAGGAATAGCCCGGGGCAACCCAATGACAGCAGGTGGCGGCGGGGATCCACACGTTCACTGGATCACGACAAAGACAGGCAAGCGCATCCCCATTCGCGACGGTGAAGCAGGCGGAGGCGGAATGCGCCCTGATGGGTCTGCAGCCGCAGGGGGTCCAGGTGGGCCACCAGCAGAGCCACAGTTCGAGAAAGCAAAGATCAAGGGCTGGGATGTTGACCTACCACCAATCCCCGAGCCGCTGATGAACGCCATAGGCCCTAAGAAGACTCTTGCCTGGTGGCACGCCGTTGCCGCCATAATCGCCCGGCGGCAGAGTGTTTTTCGGGAGCAGTGCCCACGAACCCGCGCCACGCTTGGCAAAGGGATTTTTCATTATTCTGATTGAACAATGCAGAGTGAGAGGAGCCCGGCGGGGACTGACGAAGCTATTGCCTGGCGATTCGCAACAGCGCGAGCGAAACGCCGGTTCATGCGTGTGTCACGCAATGATGGCGGATCTTGTGGCACCAGCGGGCCGTTGTGGAGGGGCGAACCTTTAGTGTTCGCCCTGTTTCCAGCAAGGGCAGGGCGAACAGTGAACATTCGCGCATGCAAATGTTCGGATCTGGCGGGCCGGCGTGTGCCTCGCGGGTGTGAGGGTGGGAGAGCGTCGTGGCGTATCACCGGGAAGAGTTTGGGAGGGATCTGCGCGAGCTGCTGCAGCGGCGAGGGCTCTCCTACCGTGAAGTGCAGAAGCGGACGGAGATCGCCTTCTCGCAAGTGGGAGACCTATGCAACGGTGTGATTCGTACCCGTGCGCAGATAGAGAAGTTGATCGCCGGGCTCGATCTCGATCCGGTGGAGTGGATGGTGAAGGCCGGCTTTGTCCCAGACGGCGTGGAGGGTGACGCCCTGGTGCTGGCTCTGGGGTCGCTGGGCGAGGTGGCCGCCATCTCCCCGAGCGAGCTGGCAACGCCAGGCTACGACAGCGTGAGTGCCGGGCGAGGCGTGGTGCCGTCCGAAAACGCCATGAGCACCACTCGGGATGCGCTGGCGCCCTATGATTATACCGTGCGCGTGCGTGGCGATAGCATGAGCGGCGTCTTGGAGGATGGCGATATCGCCTTCATCAAGGCGCAGGAACACGCGCTCTCCGGCGATATCGTGATTGCGATGGTCCGCGGCGAGGTGGTCGTCAAACGCCTGCGCAAGACGAATGGCATGGTCACGCTGATCAGCGCCAACGAGCGGTATGAGGAGATCCCGACGTCCGAGGTGCGCATCCTCGGTGTGGTCACCGGGTTCTACCGCCGCCAGTAAGTAGTGATCCGAGCCGTCCATCGGGAGGGCGAGAGCCATTCCAACAAGGGGGCAAGATGGAGTTCCGATGGGTTCCATTCGCTGAGCTGCCGGTTCACGACACCACCTGGTCGCTGATCTCGGGACCGGACGGATGCGCCTATGCCGCCGCGTGCTGCGAGCACCTGGGGGGCGTGACCGCTGTCATCGTCCGCTACCGCGCCGATGGCCGCTGCGAGTACCTGGTCGATATGGGGGAGGCCACCGGGCAGCCGGGGGACAACGGCCGGGCGACCCAGTGCAAGATCCACTACAGCATGATCGTGGACGAATCGGGGACGCTCTACGCCGCGACGCACCTGAGCGGGCCCCCCCTGGGCCACGTGATCTACAACCCCTGGGGCAACTGGGGCGACCCCCATGTCAGCTTCGCCGGCGCCGGGCTCGTGGTCTACGATACCGAGGGCGACTGCATCCTCTGGACCGACTTTCTCTATCCCCAGGAGGGATGCCGCTGCCTGGCGCTGGATCGGGAGCGCCAGCTGCTCTACTCCTGCACCTACCCGCTGAACCACTTCCACCGCTACGATCTGGCGAGCCGGAGCGACCGCGATTTCGGGCGCATCGGCGCCGTCAACCCGCAGGCGATCTGGCTCGACTCGCGCGCGACCGCCTATACGACGGACGACTTTGGGCGGATCCTGCGCGTGGAAGCCGGCTCGGACCGGCTGGAGTCGACCGGGCTTAGCCTCCCGCATCCTCCCTTCCAGAACGGCTGGCACGACGTGGTGTATGACGTGACGCCCTGCCCCCAGCCTGATCGGGTGGTTGGCGTGGCCTGGAACGCCTGGCCCCACTTCTGGATCCACGACATGGCCGAGGGCCAGCTGCACGATCTGGGTCCGGTTCACCCGGGCCTGAACGGCCTGGAGCCGAACCAGATCAACCAGAGCCACGTGGGCGGCCTGGCGTTTGGTCCGGATGGCCTCCTCTACTTCAGCGTGATGAGCGAGCACCACCCCGAGCGCGGCATGGTCTCGCACCTGAAGCGGCTCGACGCGGAGACCGGCCAGGTGGAGGACCTGGGCCCGATCATCGATCCCGAGGCCGGCGTCCACATCTGGTACATCTCGCGCGCCGTTTGGATCTCGAAGCGCGATCTGATCCTGGCGGTGGTGGGGCGCACGCCGACGGGGATTGTGCATGTGCGCTTTGGCGAAGGCGAGCTTGGCGATGCCGGCGATCCTAGCTTCCCCCGGCTGAGGTACTGGGGCTGAGATGGGCGATGGACGGGTGCCGGGGCGGCGGCGCCCGAAGGAGCAAACGATGCCTCTGGAGTTGAGCAACAGGACCTGGCCACGGCGGGATCCGGCGCTGCAGGGAAAGCCGGAGACGGCGGAGCTGGTGAGGTCGGCGGCGCGCACCTTTGTGAGCGAGGGCGCGCTCGTGTGCAAGGAGATCAACTTCAACGGCCAGATGGCGCCGCTCCCGCGCGAGAGTTCCGCGATCACCAGTCTGGCGATGACCGACGGCTGCGTTTACGGCGCCACCAGCGGCGAGGAGTCGTGGCTCTTCCAATATGCGCTCCTCCCCTATTGCGAGGCGGCGCTGCCGCTGGCGCCGATTCCGGGCGCGCGCTCCGTGACGCGCTCCCTCGTGGCGATGCCGGGCCACGTGCTCTATGGCGGCACGTGCGATCCCGACGGCGGCCACCTCTTCAAGGCGACGGTGAGCGGGCTCCCGGGCAACGTCATCCAAGAGTGGGGCTTTCCCCAGGTGAGCTTCGAGCGCCTCGCCGATCCGGTGCCCGGCGAAGGGATCCTCCGCCTGGTGGCCTCTCGCGACGGCGAGCGCCTCTTCGGGCTGACAAACCGGACCGGAACCATCTTTGCCTACGATCTGAAAGAGCGCCGAGAGCGCATCTTGGGCCAGGTGGACCCGATTCACTTCTTCAGCCCCGTGCTCGTGGAGGATCGCGAAGGCGTGTGGTATGCCTTCGGCACGGCGGGGCGCCTGATGCGCTTCTCCCCGTTCACGAAGACGATTGAGGCGACCGACCTGCGCGTGGAGTGCTTCCCGGGGCGCGGGCCCTACGCGAAGATCGCTGCGGCCGCCCTCGATGACGCCTCCCGCCGGCTCTACCTGGGCGATACCGAGGGCCTCCTCTCCTACATCGATCTCGACGAGTGGCGCGTGGTGCCGCTGGGCAAGCCGGTGGCCCTCGGGGGCATCGACCACCTCGTTCTCTTGCCCGATGGCCGCCTCTATGGCACCGCCGGCAGCCGCGAGGGGATGGCCCACCTCTTCGTCTACCAGCCGCGGCCCGGGGCGCTGCGCGACCTGGGCGTGCTGTGCGCCACCACCCAGAAGCCATGGTACGGCTATCGCTATGGCGATATGGTGGCCACGTCCGAGGGCCGTATCGTTCTGGGTGAAGCCGATCACCTCGGCTGCCTCTTCAACTACTTCCCGCCCCTCCTCACCGTCAGGAACCCCATCGAATAAGCCGGCCGTGGCCAGTTGAACCTGCACATCAAGGGGGCCGGCGCGGAGGGGAAGACCCCGCCCGTGCCCGGCCCCAGGGAGGGCCGCTGGCCGCCTGCCGTGGCGAGGGCGCGCTCCGCCCGTGGCAAAGGGTGGCAAACGTCTCTCTTGCGCGTGCATGTGTAGAAGCCGGTCGATGTGGGTAACATGCACTGACACTGCGCCCGAACCGCGAGGGAGAGCAGGCCCGGGAGGGAAGACGTCCCAAGGTTTCCCACGCAATCCCACGCCGTGTCCTGGCCCGCCACGCGCGG
>DUUU01000565.1 GCA_012841485.1 Armatimonadota bacterium | reverse complement strand
GGGAAAGTACCTGGCGCCTGCCCGGCCGGATCGCACAGGGATGGGGGATCCGGGCCTCGGTGCACTCTTGCGCCCCACCGGTGCAGCCATGGCTTCCCCCGCAAGTGGCGTGTTCTTTGCGAAAGGGCATTCGGTGCCTGAAGTCGAACTGAGTGATAGCCACGTTCCGAACTGGTAGGGCGGCGGTCGTCCACCGGACGCCGCTCGCGATACCGCGGTACGGGGCACAGATGCTCTGACGAGCCATACTGAGCCCGGGAGAGAAGGGGAGCACGGCAAATCGCGACAGCGTTCGCGACCGTCTTTCTGGAGTAGGTGCAGCGCATGAGCGTTTTGGGATCGCTTGCACTCTCCATGCTGACCGGGGGTGATTTGGCGATCAGGCTTTCTGCCGCGCCGGCGAAGTTGTGTTCGAGCGCCGGTTGCGTATTGGCCTGGTTATTGTGGTGTGGAAAGGGAGGAGCATGCGCGTTACGGCCCTATTCGTTGATTTTGACGGGATTGATGAAGCACTACGAGTAGCGTGTTTGCCGGTTGCACCGGCGGTATTGGCTCAAAGCCTGAGACGGTCTGCAAGGTTGCTGACGGGGGGCCTCGTCGGGTATGTGTATGGCGCCTGGACGGGGGACGACCATGGCGCCGTGGAAGCATTCCAGAGCGAAGGCTTCACCCTCCTCGAGTCCGATGGGAGCGCCGAGGCCAAGCGGGCAGCGTTCGACCGCCAGATCGATGAACTGGAGGCCGGCGAGAATCCCCCGGAGGTCTACGTCCTGGTGACGCACGATCCGGCCCTCGCGGCAGTGGCCGATCGCATCCTGGCGGCTCGCCGCGATCTGCGCGTTTGGGGCCTGGCCTGCTCCGCGCCCGAAGAGCTGCGCGCCGAGGCGTTTCAGTTCTACTCGCTCGAAGATCTCCTGGACCTGCGTGTCCGCTCTCACGCGCTTTTTATCGACTTTGAGAATGTGGCTTTCTGCCTGCACGATCTGGGCTACGCGGTGGATCCGGCCGTGCTTGCGCGCCACTTCCGCGAGCGCGCCTCCCAGGGAGGCGGAATGCTGCACGCCTTTGCCTACGCCGACTGGCATCGCCTCCCCCCCATGCAGGATGCCACGGGTCGGAGTCTGAGCTCGGAGGCCCAGCGTGTTTTCGAACTCCATAACATCGAGACGCGCTACCTCATCTCCCGCGCCGGCAAGAACACCGCCGACATGAAGATCGCGGATGACATCCGCACGCTCCTCCATGAACCGAACGCCCCCGACACCTTCATCATCGCCAGCGGCGACCGCGACTTCACCCCCGTGGTGGATACGCTGCTGCGTCAGGGCAAAGAGGTGATCGTGTGGGGAGTGCGCGGCAAGACCAGCCGGAGCCTGGCGGAAGCCGCCCATGTGGAGTACCTGCAGGAGTTTGTGCCGCTCGCGTCTTGCATCCCCCAACCGTCGGATGCGGCAGCCGCGCCCGCTGAGGGCGCGAATGGTCTGGTGGGCGACACGGCGCCCTCTCTGTGGACGCCGTTGATCGTGATGCTCGACGAGACGATGTCGCGCAACAACTGGTCGTGGGTCTCCTTCAGCAAGCTCGTCTCCGAGGCGAACCGCAGCGGGAAATTCGGCGCGAGCGAAGAGGACACGCGCGACCTGATCAACCAGGCGATTGCGCGAGGGGTCATCCTGCGCGAGCGCATCCCGAACCCAAACCCCAACTACCCAGACCAGTTCATCTGGGCCTGCCGGCCCAACGATGCGAGCCCGGTTGTCCAGGCGGCCCGGATCATCCCGCCGGTCACCAACGAGATCATGTGGCGCAGTATCGTGGAGCGGGGCTGGGATTACGTCGCGTTCTCCTTCCTGTTGCGCGAGATGGCCAACTCCTCGGAGATCGCCCAGGTGAATCCGGCAGGCGATGACGACTGGCGCGCGGCGTGGATCAACTTCCTCGTCTCGGAGGGGAAGCTGCGCCTCGAGCGGCGGCCGCACCCGAAGAACCGCCGCGATATGATGAAGGCGCTCACCCTGCCGGAGCAGGATGTGCTGATGCGCATCGTCGTGAGCATCGACAACTTCTGTGCCACGCGCAACACCACCTGGGAGGCGGCCAGCGCCTTGCTTCAGTATCTGGCGTGCTTTGGAGTGGACGCGGTGCGTAGCGCGCTCGCTGCCGGGGAGAAGTATGGCGCCTTTCGCATGGCCAAATACCCCCACCCCGCCGATCAGGATCGCCCGCCAACCACCGGGATCTCCCTGAATCGGGAGGTGCCCTTCGTCGCGCGCGTGCTGGAGAGACGGAACACGCTCCTCCGCGCGCTGTACGCGGCCCACGAGCGGTGCGCCGGCACCTGGGAGCAGGACATCGCCGCCATCACCGGCGAGAAGGCCACCCTGTGGCGCTCCATCCTCACCCACGAGCGCCTCATCCGTCCTGCGGATAGCGGCGTGAACAACGGTCATCGCTATGTGCTCTCTCGCTCGCACGTGGTCGTGCGCGCGGCCTGCGGGCTGCCTCCTGCCGATGCCTCCGAGAACGCCCCCGAGGGGCC
>DUUU01000564.1 GCA_012841485.1 Armatimonadota bacterium | reverse complement strand
TCCTGGCCATCGGGGTCGCACTCCAGGGTGAAGCGGACCGGGGCATCCGCATCGTGGGAGAGGTGAACCACGCGCCGGTCGAAGCCGTGGATCAGGAACGGGTCGGAAGCCTCGCCCGCGCGAACGGCATCCTGGAGCCAGGGGCCGCCCCACCCGGATCGGGGCCCGAAGAAGCGGAGATCGTCGCGCGTGCCAAACCAGAGGTTGGATTGCGACTGGCCCGCCATCGGGTTTTGCATGATCGAGGTGTCATCGCCCGCGAGAATCAGCCGGCCGTTCCAGTCGCAGAAGTCGGGAATGTAGCGCAGGTGGCTGGCGATGGGCGCAAGGCCGCCGGTCGCGCTGGCGCGAAAGCCGGGCGGGAAGTCCCAGAGCATGCCATGCATCGTCATCATCCACTTGCCGCCGCCCACCTCGCGGATGCGCGGCCACTCCGTGTACCAGCCGTGGATCGGGTCGTAACAGTGACTTGCCTTCGGGAGGCGGAACGTGCTCCACCGTCCGCCGTCCAGGAGCTTCAGAATCACCGAGCGCTTATCCCATCCAGAGGCCCAGAGGGGACTCTGGTCATCGGGAGCGCCCTCGATCCCGCCCGGCCCCGTCACCTCGCAGAACGGCTTGCGCTCGATGATGCGCCACCGCTCGCCATCCCACTCGGCGAGGACGCCGGCATCCTCCGGCGTGGTCTTCTCGGGCTCGGCGAGGAAGTGGAACGGCCCATCCAGAGCCTGCCACTCGCCGTTATTGGCAATGACCACGCGCCCCTGCGCGGTGTAGCCTCCCTTGCCGTGCCAACCGGGCACCGGCTTCTCAAAGAGGCGCTCCACCGCCAGGGTGTGGATCTCCACCTCGTAGATCGGCCCTTCCATGTCGAAGAAGTAGACCTTGTTCGCCGGGTCCTTGAGGTGGCGCATGACGGCGGTCATCCGGCCCACGAGCACGTGCGGATCGGCCGCGCGCACTCCTCCCCGGGCATCGATGAAGTAGGGCCCGATGATCAGCTGGTTCGACTCGCGGTGGATCATGCGGCAGGCGTGCGTGCCACCGACGCTTTCCGGGCGGATGGTGACGTTGAGATCCGGGTTGATCTCATACAGCTTATCCGGCCCGCCGGTGCGATGGTGGGGCGGGTAGGTGATCATCCACAGCTTCCCTGCCCAGGGAACGACGGCCCCGATGCCCACTTCACCGTCGTTGCTGAAGACCGCCAGGTGAGGATAGATGCCGCTGATCTGGAGGCGCGCCTCCGGCGCCCCCTTCTCGTCCTTTGCCATGCTCATCTCCCCGAGCGTTTGAAGCCGCGAGCGGGGCACGCGGGGCCAGTGCTCACCCCAGCACGCGGCGAGCAATCTCCGCGCGAGGCAAGCAGAAAGGAGAGCGATGGGGCGCCATTCTGACGGCGGCGCCCCTCAGCGAGTCGCTCACAGCTTCAGGCTGCCGAACCCCATGCCGCGCAGATTGGCCAGTGCCCTCTTCTCCTCCGCCTCATACAGCTTCCAGATCACCTGGAGACCTTCCAGGGAGCTGACCGGGTCGGTGAGCGGCTTCTTCCCGGTGCGGATGCACTCGATGAAGTGGGCCATCTCTACCTCGGTCGGCTTGGCGTGGGGGATCTCCAGAAGCACTTCCTCAGCCTGGGCCGCGTCGTGGTTGGCCGGATCGTGGATCACGCTCTTCGAGTGGGCGATCAGCCGGCCATGGCTGATGTCCGCCTCGATCATCCCCTCGGTGCAGTGCGCGTGGAAGGAGTACTTCAGCCGGCTACCGCGGGCGCCCCAGGTGCCCATGTGATAGCCCATCACGCCCCCCTCGAACTCGATGGTCACGTTGCTCGTGCCCTCGCGCTCCATCCAGGGCGTTCCGGTGTTCGTGCCGAAGTGGGTACCCCAAACCGGCTTGCCCAGCATCCACAGGAGCAGATCGATATAGTGGCAGCCGTGGCTGAAGAGCTGGCCACCGCCCAGCGTCTTCGCGCTGCTCGCCCAGTGGTCCTCCGGGTAGCGAGTCAGCTGCTCGGTCCAGATCGAGAGCTGGAAGACGTCGCCGTAGGTCTTGGCGTCGATCAGCTCCTTCATCTTCACCACCAGCGGGTGGAAGCGCATGCAGTAGGCCACCATCAGCACGCGATCCGCCCGCTTGGCGGCCTCGATCATCTCCAGGCACTCTTGCTCCGAGTTCGCCATCGGCTTCTCGACGAGGACGTGCTTGCCGGCCGCCAGGCATTCCAGTGTCACCGGATGATGCAGGTGGTGTGGCAGCACCAGCAGCACTGCATCCACCTTGTCCAGGATCTCACGGTAGTCCTCTGAAACCGTCACCTCGCCGGGCAACAGGTCTGCCACCGCTTGCGCGCGCTCGCGCACGACATCCACGGTCGCCGTGATCTCCACCTGGTCGAGAATCATGCTGAACCGGCTGGCGTGGCTCCGCGCCATCCCCCCGCAACCTATGATACCTACCCTTGTCTTCGACATGAAGCGTTTCCTCCAACTGCGCCGCTCCAGACGACGGCCTCAGCTCGCGCGCGGCACAGATCAGTCCTCCCCCTGATTCGGTGCGCATTGGGAAAACCCCTGTATCGGATCGTCACGATATGCCGGTCCCCGAGCACCCAGGGCCTTCGGGAGGCCGGCACGTGGTTGTCGAACCGCCGGCGGGATCGCGCCGGTGCCGGGCACACCTTGGGAGTGGCACTTGCCGAGAACCCGATTGCCCCCGCGTGAGCCGCCCTGCCGAAGGCCAACACAGGGGCGCAGTCGCAGCAGGAATGCCCAAGGAGCGCGCGGAATAGCAGGGCAAGCTTTGACAGATACGCTGAGGAGCATCGTGGCACCGATAGGAGGTCAACAATGCACAGGCGTAGCGGTTTTACCTTGATCGAGCTGCTAGTGGTGATCGCCATCATCGCCATCCTGGCGGCGATCCTCTTCCCGGTCTTCGCGCGTGCGCGGGAGAACGCCCGCAAATCCACCTGTCAATCCAACCTGAAGCAGATAGGCATGGCGATGATGCAGTATGTGCAGGACTATGACGAAACCCTGCCGCAGCACTACTTCAGATCGCCATCGGACGTCGTTGTCTCCAGCATCATCACACTCCTGCACCCCTACGTCAAGAACGTCGGCGTGTGGGACTGCCCCAGCGCCGACCAGAAATGCAGGCGCTCGGGGAGCGATCCTATCGTGCTCGGCGACCGCAGCTACGGGTGGAACTACTACATCTTCCCCCTCTCCTCCCCCGCGAGGCTGGCAAGACTCACCTCACCCGCGGATACCGTCTGCGCCGCGGACTGCACCGGCGACTCCTGGGGTCCGGGCCGCCTCTACTACCCCAGCAACGGTCCTCGCACCGATCCGATCGATGGCTCGCAGAACAACTCCTGGTGGGACACGGACGCTCACGGGGGCGTCCGGCCCGGCTTCAACTTCGTCGTACGACACAACCAAATGGGCAACGTCCTCTTCATGGATGGCCATGTGAAGGCGATGAACTACTGGTCACTCTACTCTAACGGCAAGGACACCTATTTCGATTGGGATTGACTCGGCGCCGCTCCCGATTGGGCCGGGCTGAATGCCTCGGGCCACGATCCAACGCGCCAGCGCGCGCGTATCATGCACGCGGCAGAGTGTAGCGCACGCCCGTAGACAGGTCAGGTGCGGGAAACCCGATGGGTGGTGCGGGTCGGGCCCGGTCGCGCGGGGGCGAGCCCTGCTGGCCCTGTCACCTCGCCAGCATGCCGGCCGGTGACGATCTTGTGACTGCGCACTGCTATCATCGCGGTCAAGGGATACGTGGACGGCGGATCGCGCCGGCTGCACCTCAGCCAGGCAGCGGGCCCCCGCCCATCCCGTTGACCCGCATCATGAGGCCCAGGGGGAGATCGCCCGCGAGTAGAGGGCCAGAGCGCCTCTACTGATCACCATGGCGTGTCCCCCCATTCGCCGGGTAAGTGTCTGATTGCCCTAGCCAGGGCCTTCTGACTGGCATGAGAGGCATCCTCCTGGATGCCCCACCATTCGAGTGCATCACTTCGTTGTTGGAGGGTGTTTCGGATGTGGAGTCTAATTCTGCCGCGAAGAAGTACCCTCGCTCTCACGACACTCTGGCACCGGCGCCTAGCCGGGAGGGGCCATTCGCTGAGAGCACGCCTGATCCTGCTGTTCACGCTTCTGATCTGCCTGGCCGCCGTCTGGCACTGGAGTCCGTTTCGCCTGGGCATTGTTTGCGGTCACTCCATGCACCCCACCCTGCGGCACGGGAGGCTCTTCCTGATCGAGCGAGCCTACTACCGGAGCCACCCGATCCAAAGGGGCGACGTGATCGTCTTCCGGACAGACAAAAGCGTGTGCATCAAACGGGTCTACGCCATCGGGGGGGATCTGATCTGCGTGCTCGTGGCTCCAGAGACGCCCACGGTTCTGATCGACCCGCAGCGCTATCCGGCGCTGGTCGATACCCTGAGCCGGTGGCCGCATGCGGCCGGCATACCGCGCATCTTCCGGGTGCCCCCGCACGCGGTGTTTGTCCTGGGCGATAACATCGGGGTCTCCCGTGACAGCAGGCACTTCGGGCTGGTCACGGAGTCACAGGTGATCGGGCGCGTCCCGGGCGTCGGCCATGGGCCGCCCGCGCCAAGGGGCGTGATCATACGCGGCACCGGACCGGTGCCAGCCCACCCGCACCCATCAGGACCGGGCCCGATGGGCCCGGTCTATCACGCAGGGGGCGCGCTCCGGAGGTCGCCCATTCCATCGGCCACCCTGTCTGGCGGAAAGGGCACCCGGCAGCGAAAGCGCGGGCCGGGCTACGGGTAGTTCACCTCGACCTCGGGGCGAAAAACAAACTCGTGGGGCACCACATCGCCCGGCAGGTTCAGGAGGCCGACAATCGCCTCGGCGACGCTCTCCGGGGCCATGTAGTCGGGCCGCGCCTGGGCACGGAAGGCGGTGTTGGTCCCGCCCGGATAGACCGCGGTCACCCGAATCCGATGCGGTTGGCATTCCTTGCGGAAGATGCGCGTAAGCGCGTCGAGGCCGGCCTTACCGGCCGTATAGGCGCCCATCGTCTCGTTCGAATAGAGGCAGGCCGAGGAGAGGATGTTCACCACGTGGCCGCCGCCCCGCGCGCGCATCAGCCGAAACGCCTCGCGCATGAAGATCATCGGCGCCCGCAGGTTCACGGCAAGCATGGCGTCGAAGTGGTCGGTGCGGATCTCGCTCACCGGCGCCTTGGTGATGTTCACCCCGGCGTTGTTGATGAGGATATCGAGGCACCCCAGCTCGGCGTTCGCGCGCTCGATAAACGCCAGGATCTCCTGCTCGCTCGCCAGATCGAAGGTGGCGTGCAGGGGCGGCCTGCCGCCCGCCGTCGTGATGGCATCGAGCAGCGACGCCATCCTCTCCGGGGAGCGCCCGCACACGGCGAGACGCGCCCCCTCGCCCGAGAGCCGCAGCGCCAGCGCCCGGCCAATGCCAGACGTGGCTCCCGTCAACAGGATCGCCTTGTCAGAAATGTGACTCATTTTCCCCTTCCTGGTATCCGCAACGCCTCGCACCGCGGCCAACAGGAGCGCCTCTCGCGCCAGGGAGGGCTTGGACCCCGCGCGGCCACTCCCGCTTTGGGCAGCTAGGGCAACGGCAGTTTTACGCCGCACTCCTGGGCCACCTCTTCCAGCATCTCGCGATGCCTCCCGCCAATCGGAATCCCCTCGCTGGCCCAATCGCGCTCTCGCCGCCACTCCGGACCGCCCGGCAGCTCCGCCTCGGCGCAACCGGGCAGCGGCTCCAGGGTGCGCGCCTTGCGTACGAACTCGTCCATCTCCGCCAGAAACGTATCGAGCGGCATGAAGCGCGCGACGTCGAACACCGCGAGGAACGTCCCCTGGTTCGCTCCCGGATAGACGCGGTCATGATCGGGATCCTCCAGCAGGCTGACGCCCGCCAGGATTCCCCCCAGCGCCATGGTGACCGCGCTCAGCCCCATCATCTTGAAGACGGCATCCGGAGCCACAGCGAAGACATCGTCCAGATGCTCGCGCATCACCCGAAGGCGCGCTTCTCTTTCGCGCATGCGCACGGGCGGGGAGAAGTAGCAGCCCATGTCGAGCACCAGCGGCGGCTCGGCGCTCGTTGGAATCGCGAAGCTGATCGGCCCGCCCGCGCCCACCTGCATGAGATGGCGGGGTGGCCCAATCGGCCGGTGCGACCGCACGTCGACGCCAGAGACACACAGGGCGGCGCACCCCTCGGGCAGCGCCAGGCGCGTGTAGGTTCCCGCCGCGCCAATGTGCCCGTGGTTCACCGTAACGACCGCGGCCGTGCCCACTTCTTTCGCCTTGGGGAGGGCCACTTCCAGCGCGCGATACGCCGCGAAATGCCCCAAGCCGCCATCGCCATCGACGACCGCGGTAGCCGGCGCCTCCTGGGTGACACGCACCCGCGGGTTGGGGTTGAGCTCCCCGTCGCGGAATTGCCGGGTATAGCGAACCAGCTGTTGCGTGCCGTGGCTCAGAACGCCCCTTTGATCTGACTCCACCAGGGTGTTCGCCAGCAGCACGGCGTGCTCCTCCGGCACTCCCACCTTCTCAAACACCTCACGCGCGAACCGGCGCAACTCCTCCGGCATGACACGCACCCCATCGGCTGGCGGTATGTTCACCCCTGACTTCTCCTACTCCAAAATCACTCTGCTCCTATCGCGATGCGCCCCCGGCGCGGGGCCGATCCACCAGCGCCCTCTCATGCCGGCACGAGCGCGCGAAGCCCCTCTCTTACAGACCCAGCAGCCTCTCGGCATTCTTGTGG
>DUUU01000563.1 GCA_012841485.1 Armatimonadota bacterium | reverse complement strand
TGTCGGCTGCAGACGAGGTTTCCTCTGCCTTTGCACAGACGTCTCGCCAGAATGCAGGGTTTATTCTTCGAACTCCATTTCCTGACGACTTTCCCGCAGCGGCAAGAACCGGCATCTCGTCGTGTAGGGAGTCATCCCTGGTAAGCTGAGCCAGGTAGCCGAGCGCCAGGAGACAACGCGTGAACGAGTGGTCATGAAACACGAAACACGAGGTGTGCGGGCAGGCCGAGCGAGAAGGCATGCGCCGGATTCCATTCAAGGAGGAACGCGCCGAATGAGAGGTGGAGACCTCCGGTGCAGGTTCTTGGTGGCCGGCGCGGGTTGGGATCGGGCTGGCGGGGCCGGCAACGACCCCGCCCACCCAATCTCCGGAAGTGTGGCGCGCTACCGGTAGGTCGTCTGGAGCGCTCTCCCCTGGGCGGCGCTCTGATTCATCAGGTCGAGGATATGGATCGGCCGGCGTGCCCACTCGGGGGTGATCACCAGGGGCGTGCCCTTGGTGAGGTGATCGGCGATGTTGTCGTAGAACTTCTGGCCCTCGCTGGCCGGGTTGGCGCCGCGGACGATGTGCGTCTTTCCCTCTTCGTGCTTGATAATCTCGTAGGTGGTGTGATCGAAGAGATAGGTGCCCTGCGTGCCGGTGATCTCCAGCCAGCGGCCAGAGGGGTTGCTATCAATGGAGCTGATCCGTAGCGTGAGCCACTTGCCGTTGGTAAACCGGACCACGCCGAAGCCCTCGTCCTCGTTCGTATCGGCTCCCCAGCGGGTCTTGTCGGCCCAGAACCCGGTCTTGGCGAGCCCGGTCACCTCGCACATCTCCGAATCGATGATCTGGAGCGAGTACTCCAGCAGGTGCACGCCCCAATCGTAGAGGATGCCCCCGGAGATCGATTTGCTGGAGCGCCACCAATCACGCGGCTGGGCATAGTTGGCCATGTGCGCCTCGATTCGGAACACCTCGCCGATGACGCCGGAGCGGATCTGGCGCACCGCTTCCAGCACGCAGCCGTCCCAATGGCGGTTGTGGTAGGTGGAAACGACGACGCCATTCTCCTTCGCGGCGGCGATCATCGCGTCGCATTCGGCGGTGGTGATGGCGAAAGGCTTCTCGGTGACCACGTGCCGGCCGGCGTTGAGGCACTGGATCGCCAGATCGGCATGGGTGTTGTGCGGGGTGATGACCGCCAGCAGGTGAACATCCGATTTCGCGAGCATCTCGGAGACCGTGCTGTAGGTCTCGATTCCGGGGAAATCGACCTGGGCGACTTCAAGGCGCTTGGGGTCAATTTCGGCGATGGCGGTTGGTGTCATGCCGGCGGTCTGCATCTGAGTGAGGTGCAGCTTGCCCATGTTGAAGGCGCCCCCATAGCCGATGACGCCCACTTTGATCTCCGCGGGCTTGTTGAACTGGGTCACGTTCGTTTGCTCCTCTCGGTGGATGAGCGCGCCACTGGGGCGCAGGGGGAATGGCTGGGAGAGCACGGCCCCTTCTGAATTCCTCGCGGGTTGCTTTCTATTCTGGCGCGGAACGTTCTTCAGTCAAAGATACCGTATTCCCGACACGCCTCGAAGAGGGCATCGATGTTGGCGAGGGGTACCTCGGGCTCAAGCACGTGCGTGGGCGCGACGATCAAGCCGCCCTCCTGGCCATACTTCTCGATGACGTCCTTCACGCGCGCGCGCACCTCATCCGGCGTGCCCCAGGGCATGGTCGATTGCGTGCCGATGCAGCCGTCGAAAGTGATCCGCCGGCCATACCGCCGGTGGAGAGCATCGGTGTCGAGGCATTCCGGCTGCACCGGGTTGAGGATATCCATTCCGGCCTCGATCAGGTCGCCCACGATCTCCGTGATGTTCCCGTCGCTGTGGTACCAGACGCGGATTTCGGGGTGGATCTCTTTGGCGGCACGCCAGACTCGGGTCCAGCGGGGGAGGTGCATCTGCCGCCATACCGAGGGCGAGAACATCAGCGCCTGCTGATTCGCCACGTCGTCTCCGCAGTGGAGCATATCGACGCCGGCGCGCGCGAACGCGACCGCCTTGGCCAGGTTGTTGGTGGCCAGGCGTTCCAGGAGGCACTCGGCCCACGCGGGGCGCTCCACCGTATCCATCAGGAACTGCTCGTAGCCGCGGATCTGCCACGCCGTTTCGTACATGTGGCCCACGCTGCCGACGGCGACGCGCCCGGCGGCGTGCGCTTCTTCCACCATCTGGCGCATGTACGAGAGATCCCAGCTGCTGACATCGTCGAGCGGATACTCCTCCAGCTCTTTCAGGCTGGTAGCGTTGCGCAGGGGCGAGACGTAGCCCGTGAAGTGGTAGACTCCAGAGGGGAGCTCCAGGACGCCGATACCATTGATCCACGAGCCCGCCGGCCGCTCGTAGCCCTCCCAGTAGGGAGTGTAATCAGGGACCGGCACGCCCTCGGGCCGGCGTATCGGGATCATCGTGGAGGCATAGAGGCCGTAATGCCCCTCGATGTCGGTGGTGCCGATGTGCTCCACGACGCGCCGTCGCAGGTCCTCCGTGAAACCGGCGTGATAGAGGATTCGCCCCGGACGCCGATGTTCCGTTGTAGCCAGGAAGTTCTCTCGGTCGGTCGCCATTATCACTCTCCATGCTGCTTGCGCGGGGCACGTGATGCCGGCAGTAGTCCCGCGCGTGTTGCTCTCTCCATTCGTCTCGCGGGGGGATCTCTCCTGGTGCGTTGATCAACCGGGCCCGCCCCGCGGTCCTGGTGAAACCGGCACACGGTCTCGTCTGGATACCACAGAGTGCCGGCTTGGAACGCCAGACCTCATGGGTGCGTTCAGGGGAGTGGTTACTCTGGGTAAAGTGGGGCGAGTAACGCCGCTCTCAGGCGGGGAAGGGGATGCATCCATGGCATCGCAGGAGGGGTACCGGAAGCTGACGCCCGAGGAGGAGCGCGTCATCGTTCACAAGGGGACCGAGACGCCGTTCACGGGGGAGTATAACGATCACTTCGAGCTCGGGGTTTACGCCTGCCGGCGCTGTGGCGCGATGCTCTACCGCTCGGAAGACAAGTTTCACTCGGGTTGCGGCTGGCCGTCGTTTGATGACGAGATCCCTGGCGCGGTGCAGCGCGTATCGGATCCGGATGGCCGGCGCACCGAGATCCTATGCAGCAACTGCGGCGCGCATCTGGGACACGTCTTCACGGGCGAGGGCTTTACGGAGAAGAACACCCGCCACTGCGTCAACTCGATCTCGATGGTTTTTGTTCCGGAGAAAGAGGCGCAGCTCGGGCGGGCGGTCTTTGCTGCCGGCTGCTTCTGGGGCGTGGAGCATTGCTTCAAGGAGCAGGCGGGCGTGGTGAGGACGACCGTGGGCTATACCGGCGGATGGAAGGAGAACCCCACCTATGAGGAGGTGTGCGCCGGCCAGACCGGCCACCTCGAGGCGGTGGAGGTCCTCTACGACCCGGTGCGCCTCTCCTATGAAGCGCTCGCGAAGCTCTTCTTCGAGATCCACGATCCGACGCAGGTGAACGGCCAGGGCCCGGATATCGGCGAGCAGTACCGCTCCGCGATCTTCTACGAGGACGAATCGCAGAAGCAAATCGCCGAGAAGCTGATCCGGGAGCTGGAGGCGAAGGGGCACCGGGTGGCGACGCGGGTGCTCCCGGCCTCGCGCTTCTGGCCGGCCGAGGAGCATCATCAGGACTACTACGAAAAGCAGGGCTCGACGCCCTACTGCCACTTCCGCCAGGCACGGTGGTAGCATCCCTCCCTGGCGGGAGGAACCGATGGCGGCTGCCTGACCCAGAGGCGGGCGGTTCGGGCGCGGCGCCGTGGC
>DUUU01000562.1 GCA_012841485.1 Armatimonadota bacterium | reverse complement strand
GATGGCGGTGCCGGTGGCTGCGCCGTGCGCGAGCGCGTCTCGTGCGCCTGCTGCAGCGGCACGCTTTCATCAGCACGCGGGGGTACCATCGCTCGCGGCGGAGCACCTTGCGCCGGCTGGGGCGCCAGCGCACTCGCGGGCGGGGCGACGCTCGGTCCCATCGGCGCGCTATTCCGGACCGCACCTCCGGTGCTGTAGGCCGGGGGCGGGGTTGGCGGCATTGGCCGGCGCGCCACCTCTGTGCGGCCGCGCTCGGCGGGCCTGCCCAGACGCGGGATCGAGATCGCCAGCACTATCGCCATGACCAGAACACCCGCGCCGATGCTCACCACCAGGGGGCGGCTGAAAAGCCCCGTGACCCGCGACGACGGTTTCAGCTCATCGGCAGCTGCCACCTGGGGCGGCGCTTCACCCAGCAGCCGCGCCAGATTCTCCCGGTCGGCCACCGAATCGGGGTTGATCTCCAGCACGCGCCGCAGGTGTACCACCGCCAGATCGAACTGTCCCTTCTCTTCGTAGAGGAGCGCCAACAGCGAGTGCGCCGACGTGCTCTGGTCGTTGAGGGCGGTTGCCTGAAGACACGTCTCAATCGCCTCGTCGATTTTCCCCTCGCGGTGGTAGGAGAAGGCAACCTCCATGAGGACGGCCACCTTGCCGTGGTCGACCGGCGGCGCGGGACTAGGTGCCTGCAAATCGGCGAACTGATCCTCACTGAGCGCCCGCTGGGCCCGTTCAGGCAGCCTGGCGCCACACTCGCGACAGAATTTGTTGATATCCGGGTTCTTGGTCCCGCATTGGCCGCAGAACACGGCGACCTCCTTTGCCGGCAGCCGGGTCGCAGTCTGGGGGCTCCTTGCACAGAACGACAGCGCGCGAACGCCGACCCGACCGCCCCACGCCGGCTCGCGTTCCGACCCCGTCGTAGTACAGCTATTCCTGGTACAGATTATATCGCGCGTTGCAACCTGGCGTCAAGGCGTGCCCGCGCCTTCCCAATAATTCGTTCGGCGTAGGAAAACCACGGCCACCGCGTCGGTGTGGGCCACCCGCCACTCGGGATCCACTTGCAGCGCCTCCGCCAGTGGAGTTCCCCGTTGATAGACGACCGCATCCACGCGGTAGTTCACCAACAGTTCTCGCCACCCTGGCTGGAGCCGCTCAATCGCCAGGTAATCGCGGAGCACCTGATGCGGATAGGCATCGGCGCGGCCATCAATGAAAACCGGCTGCTCCGGGCAGAAGCGGATGAGGTAGCCCCCCCAGATGTAGGAGTTGTAGAGGCGGAGCGGCGGTTGGCGCCGCAGAAACTCGACCGCGGCGGTGGGGAACACGTCGCGCCGCGTCATCTGATCGAAGGCGTTGGCGCGAGGCACGGCCAGGCATAGGAACACCAGCGCGCTGGTAGCGGCCACACCGGCGGCGCGCGGTGCCCATCGAGATGGGATCACAGGGCGTTCGGCCACTCTCTCGGCCAGGCACGCCAGATGCCGCGCCACGATGGGCGCGGCCGCCACGGCGAAGAGCGGCACATGCCGTTGGTGCTGCAACGCCAGGTGCGCCATCCCCAGGAGGGTGCCCAGCTCGAAGAGCGTGGGCCGCGCCGGCGAGCTCGCGAGCACCCCAATGCAAACCAGGAGGAGCACCTCGAAACCAAGCAGCCATGGGGAGTGGAAGTCGGGCGAGAACCACTCCGTGAGTGTATCGGTGAAGAGGCGGGTGCGGCTCACCTCCACCGGAAACCACAGCCCGCGCCAATGGAACGGGGTCACCAACGCGGCGGCGGTCGCCAGCGCGAGCGTTCCCAAGAAGGCACGCGCATGCCGGGGCATCGTCGCGGCCGCAAGCGCCAGGAGGATCAGGCCCACGATGAACCCGGAGTGCATGTTGGCCCATACGCAGAAGAGCGGGACGAGGAGGAGGATGCCCCGGCCACCTCTCTGTCGATGGCGCGCAATCGCCGCGAAGCAGAGACCGAGGAAAAGGTAGGTAAAAAGCTGCGGGCGGATGTCGTAGGTCAGGCGGGCGGCGAACGCGGCGAGTGCCGTCGCGGCCGCCGCAGCCCACGCGCTGCCGCTTTCGCGCCACGCGCTCCCGTAGACGACAAGAAACGTCGTCGCGATCACCAAGACCTTGAGGGCCACCAGAGCATCGGGACCGATCCGCCCGTACACCCACGCGAAAAGAACCTCCGAGAGCCACTCGTGGGTGATCCAGGGGTAGTCCGGCGCGGTGAAGGAGAAAAGGTTGCGCGTTGGCGGGCGG
>DUUU01000561.1 GCA_012841485.1 Armatimonadota bacterium | reverse complement strand
GCCAGGCGCCCGGCCCAGCAGATCCTTCCGGTATCGTGGGGAGATCTCATGCGGTTGCCTGCCCCCGGATCTTTCCGGCGATGGTGCTGCCGGGCACGAAGACGCGCTCCTACGGCTGCCTTCCCAGCTTCAGGTCCAGCGCGCGCTGCGGCGGCTCCGGGCTATGCACGCCGACCCGCAACGATACACGCGCCACGTCTGCCTTGACCTCCCACACCTGCTTTGCGACCACCTTCAGCATCTCCTCCGCCGGCAGAGCCGTGAGGCAGGCGTTGTGGATGAATGCCCGCGACCTGCTCAGATCCGCCTTCTGGAGCTGTGACCTCGTGCTCACCGTGATGCTGCCCGGCGTCGGCCCGCAGAACACCAATCCCGCCTCGGCGCCGCACACCGACGGGTCGCCCGGGTGCGAGCCATGCCCCGAGAAGTGCCAGATCGGGCACTCGCGGCCTTTACATCACCAGGCGATTCTGCTAGAATCTTCTCCATGCAGTGATGTTGGACGAAACCGCCGCTTCACGCGGCGAACTGGAGTGCCCCCCGCGGCCGCCACGTCTCGCGGCGTGCCAGCGTGGAGGGGTACCCCGGCCTCTCCTGCTCCCAATACGCCCGCTCGCGGGCTCCGGCACTGAGGGCCGCCCCGGCGTTTCGGTCGTGCCCGGGCGCGCCGTTCCCTTCGCACCCTCTCGAGTGTGCCCCTTGCGGCTGTGCGATCTCGCGGTAGCCGGGCAGCGGCCATGCCAGGCGCGCGGTTGGCGGTGGAATCGCCGGGTAGAATGCGGAACGGACGGCAGCAGGCCACCAGCGCAGGCGGGTTGGAGCCAAACGGATAGACCATAATGAACCAACTGTTGAAGGAGATTCAGCGGCGGAGGACCTTCGCCATCATATCGCACCCAGATGCGGGGAAGACCACGCTGACGGAGAAGGTGTTGCTCTACGCCGGCGCGGTGCGCCTGGCGGGATCGGTCAAGGCGCGCAAGGGCCAGCGGCATACCGCATCCGACTGGATGGAGATGGAGCAGGAGCGTGGCATCTCCATCTCCTCGACGGTGCTTCAGTTCGACTACGGCGACTACCACATCAACCTGCTCGACACGCCCGGCCACCAGGATTTCAGTGAGGATACCTATCGCGTGCTCACCGCCGTGGATAACGCGGTGATGGTCATCGATAGCGCCAACGGCGTGGAGGCACAGACTCGCAAGCTGTTCGAGGTGTGCCAGCGCCGGCGCGTGCCGATCTTCACCGTGATCAACAAGATGGACCGTCCGGGCAAAGAGCCGCTCGACTTGCTGGGCGAGATCGAGGATGTGCTCGGGATCGCCACGGTGCCGCTCAACTGGCCGATCCGCGCGCAGGGCGTCTTTGTGGGCGTCTACGATCTGCGCGAGCGCAAGGTGCACCTCTTCGAGCGCACCCATCACGGCAGCCATCCTGCCCCGGTGCAGGTGACCGACCTCCATGATCCAACGCTGGAGAGCCTGCTCGACCCCCAGTCGCTCCAACAGCTGCGCGACGAGGTGGAGCTGATCGAGGCTGCGGGCGACTGCTTCGACCGCGAGCGCGTGCAGCGCGGCGAGCTGACCCCCGTCTTCTTCGCCAGCGCGCTGACCAATTTTGGCGTGCAGCTCTTCCTCGATGCGTTCCTGGAGATGGCCGTCGGACCGGCCCCCCGGCCCTCGAACGACCGCGTGGTGGCCCCGGATCACCCGCACTTCTCCGGCTTTGTCTTCAAGCTTCAGGCAAACATGGACCGCCGCCATCGCGACCGTCTCGCCTTTGTGCGCGTCTGCTCGGGGCGTTTCGAGCGCGATATGGTGGTGACGCACGTGCGTACCGGCAAGAAGATCCGGCTCACGCGCACGCTGAAGCTGTTCGCTCAAGAGCGCGAGTCGCTCGATGAGGCCTATCCCGGAGATGTCGTGGGTCTGATCAACCCGGGCCTCTTCTCCATAGGCGATACACTATGCACCGGTGAGCGCGTGGAGTTCCGCGAGATCCCTCGCTTCCCGCCAGAGCACTTCGCCACCCTCTCGCTGCCGGAGGTTGGCCAGCGCAAAGCGTTTCAGAAGGGCCTGGACCAGCTCCACGAGGAGGGCCTAGTGCAGATCTTCTATCCGGTCGGCGACGTGATGCGCCAGCCGATCCTCGCCGCGGTGGGCCCGCTGCAGTTTGATGTGTTGGTGAACCGCCTGGAGAACGAGTACTCCGTGAGCGTCACTCTGCACCTGCTGCCGCATCAGCACGCGCTTTGGTTGGAGGGCGACGCCGCGGCAATCCAGGGGATGCGCCTCGTGCCGGGATGCATGCGCGTTGAGGATTGCGAGGCGCGGCCCGTGCTCCTGGCCCCCGATGACTGGTCCGTGCGCTACATGACCGAGAAAAACCCCGAGGTCGTGCTCCACCGGATGCCGGTCACGACGTAGGAGTGACCCGCGAAGCCCGTGGCGGGCAGGCATCCGGTTGCCCTATGGGCCGGAATCTGGTATAGTTATCTCTGAGAAAGGCCCGACATGATGGGGTGGTGGAACCGCAAAAGAGAGAGCTCGCCGCCGGCAGAAGAGGCGTCGATAGCGGTATCATTGGACGCGCCTTCTGAAGCCCTCTCCGAGGGCCTCAACGCCGCGCTCGATACGCTCGGCGTTCTCCTCCAGGAGTATGGGCGCAATGGATTCGATACCGACGAGATGACGGCCCGCCAGCTGCACACCCGCTGCGAGCAGTGGGCTCGGCACCTCCTCACGGGGGGTCCAAAGCCAGGCGAGGAGGCCGCGAAGCAGGGGCTTCCCCTCCACCTGCGCGATTGGCGCGGAGTGTGCCAGTTCTTCGTCGCCCATCGCCGCGAGGAGAGTCGCTACATCAACCGTTCCTCCGTGGATCTGCGGCAGTCGCTGTGGACTCTCATCCAGGTGCTCGATGCCACCGTCGCTCATGATGAGGAGGCCGACCAACTCGTGCAGGCGGAGCTAGAGCAACTGAAGAGAGCAGCCGAGAGCGATTCGGCAGAGAACATCCGGCGTGCCGTGATCTCCGCGGTCTCCGCCATCGGACGGATCGCCCTCGAGCGCCGCCTACAGCAGCGCGAACAGATGAAGGGCCTTCACTCTCGGCTGAGAGAGCTGGGCGAGCAGCTGGAAGTGGCTCGCCAGGAAAGCGCGCTCGACCCCCTCACGGGCCTCTACAACCGCCGGGCCTTTGACGACCGCCTGGCGCAGGCGCTCACGATGAACCGCGTCTTCGGCCAGTCTGCCTGCCTGCTGATGATCGACCTGGATCACTTCAAGCAAGTGAACGACACCTATGGTCACGTGGCAGGCGATGAGGTGCTGCGGAGCGTGGCCGATTGCCTGACGCGGACGTGCCGCGTGAAGAACGATTTCGTGGCCCGCTATGGTGGCGAGGAGTTCGCCGTCATCCTCTGGAACACATCGCTCAAACGGGGCGTCGTCTCGGCAGAGCGCCTCCTCGATTCCATCCGCGGGATGCGCGTCGCCTACGAAACGCACACCATTGCCGTTACCGCCTCCATCGGCATCGCCGAGGTCCTGTCCGGCGACACGGCCACCCGGTGGGTAGAACGCGCGGACCGCGCGCTGTACGACGCGAAGACCAGCGGGCGCAACTGCATCTGCGAAGCGCCCTCCCCCTTCTGACCCGGCTTACAGCCGGGCCTTGCCATTCTCCAGGGCGCGCCGGAGGCCATCGATGCTCCCCTGCACATGCTGCGATAGGAAATGATTCATCCCCGCAGCCCGCATGACCACGGTGCCCAGACCGCTGAGCCGATACTCGAGTCGGAAACGCACCCGGGTCATCTGGCCCTGGCTCTCCAGCTCCCAGCGGCCCCGGTGCTCCACGCCGGCGGTGCTTTGGAACTCCAGCATCCGGGGCGGATCCATCGCCGTGATCTCCGCCTCCGCCGAGACGCGCAGGCCAAAGGGCGCGCGCGTCACGAAACGGAACCGTGAGCCAGGCCGGTTCGGCCCCTCCGTCAGCTTTTCGCTCTCCACAACACCCGGGATCCACTCCTTGTTGTTCTCCGGCCGGCCAATGTAGTCGAACACTTTTTCGACTGGCGCCTCAACACAGATCACCTGCTCAATAACCGCCATCTTTTCCCTCTCCAATCCATTCGACAGCATGCGCCGATTGCCTTGTGACTACGTTTGGCCCTGTTCAACACGGGGCAGACTCTCTCTACCAAGGCCTGAGTAGCCCTGCAACAGCCCACGCCGAGAGGAGCGGAGGCATGCCGGCGTTCGAGATAGCAGCGAAGGAGATGGAGATCTACGTTCGTGGACGGAACACCATCGAGCGCGCCGGGATTCCCTATATGGTCGCGGGCGGATACGGCGTGGCCTGCTACGCGCACCGCCGGCCGACAAAGGATATCGATCTCTTGATCCTGCCCGCGGATGCCGAACGCGCGATCACGGCGCTGGAAACCGAGCGCTTCTTCATCCGTCGTTCCGATCCGCGCTGGCTCTATCAGGCGCAGTGCGACGGCATCATGGTCGATCTGGTCTTCGGCAGCGCCACGCACCGTGGGATCGTCCCGATCACCCAGGAGTGGCTGGATCACGCCCGGCCGATTGCCATCGGCACGGAGACGTTCTCCGTCGCTGCTCCCGAGGAGCTCATCGGCCAGAAGATCCTGGCGCAGCACGAGAACCGGTCGGATTGGTGGGACGCGGAGATGATCCTGGCTCGCTGGCACGATCAGGTAGACTGGGATCGCATCGAGGCGCGGACCAGCATCGACCCGGTGAAGCGGCTTGCCTTCCTGCTCTTTATCGAGTCGCGCCACTCCAGCGCGGGCTGGTATCCCCAGAGCACCCTGGAGCGCACCTGGCGCGAAGCCGCCGCCATGCTCGGAATCTGAGCGGCTAAGTTGACGTTCCCTCCCCCGTTCCTTATAATAGGGCTGTGAACACGGAAGCAACAGCCCGCCCCAGCGGCCGCATCGGCGCGGTTCTGTTCGATCTGGATGGCACCCTGGTGCTTACCCATATCGACTTCGCCGCCATGCGTTCCGCGGTTCAAAAGGTGATCGCCACGGCCGGCGTCCCCGCCGAAGTGGTGGAGGGCCTGGATACCCTCACCATGGCAGCGCGAGCCGCCGAGGTCGTGCGCGCGCGCGATGGCGAGGATGCCGCGCGTGCGCTCATCGCGGACGCGGAAGAGGCGATGGTCGAGGCAGAGATGCTCGGTCTCGAAGGGGCGGGGGCGGCGCCGTTCGCCACGGAGGTCCTGGAGACGCTGAGGGCGAGAGGCGTAGGCGTGGCCATCGTCACTCGAAACTGCCGGCGAGCCACCGAGGCGGTACTCGCGCGGACGGGTCTCGCCTGTCCCATCGTGCTGACGCGCGATGACGTGGCCCGCTACAAGCCGGATCCGGCCCACCTCCTGGCCGCCCTGAAGCGCCTGGGCGCCACACCGGAGACCGCCGTGATGGTGGGGGACCACCTGATGGATATTCAGGCGGGCCGTGCCGCTGGCACGCGCACCATCGGCGTGCTGACCCCGGGCCGCCCGGATGATTACTTTGCTCCCGAGAACCCGGATCTGGTCGTCACGGATCTGCGCAGTCTGCTCTCCTTCGTACTAGGGGGACTGTGAACCTCTCCATCGTGATTGTGAACTGGAATACGCGCTCGCTGCTGCGCGCCTGCCTCCGCTCGCTGGAAGCGGCGGGCGATCTGGCACACGTGGAGCACGAGATCCTCGTGATCGACAACGCCTCGGCGGACGGCAGCGCGGAGATGACCCGGCAGGAGTTTCCCGGGGCCACCCTGATCGCGAACCAGAGCAACCTCGGCTACGCGGCGGCGACCAACCAGGGCCTCGCAGCCGCCCAAGGCGAGTGCATCCTCCTGTTGAACCCAGACACCGAGGTACCCTCCGGGGCGCTCCGCGTGCTGATGGAGACGCTGGCGGCGCACCCTGAAGCCGCCGCGGTCGCCCCCCGCCTGGTCGATCCCGACGGCACGGTGCAGCGATCCGTGCGCGGCTTCCCCGCCCCGTGGCCGCTCCTCGCGGAGCTCTCCGGTCTGGCCCGGCTCTTCCCGCGCAGTCGCCGGCTGGGTGCCTACCGGATGCGCTACTGGAACCACGATGACGAGCGCGGGGTCGATCAACCGATGGCCTCCTGCCTTCTGATCCGGCGCGAAGCCCTCGAAGCCGTGGGGCCGATGGACGAGGAGTTCCCGATCTTCGGCAACGATGCCGATTGGTGCTACCGGGCCCGGGCCGCCGGCTGGTCGATCTACTTCACGCCGCACGCGGAGATCGTCCACCATGGCGGAGCCAGCACCTCGCAGGTGCGCCGTGCAATGCTGCGCGAGACAGAGCGGGGCCTGACGCACTTCTATCGCAAGCACTACCGGGGCCGCGCCGGCACTCTGGGCTATCTGCTCGCGCTCCTGGCGATTCACGCCGGCACGGCGGCGCGCATCCTCGCCTATGACGCGCGCGCGGCGCTCGGCGGCAGGCCGCCCGCCGGCAGCTCAGTGGGAAGAGAGAAGGAGAGGGCCCGCCCTTGAGCGCACACCCAACGCCAGAACCGCCCGACACACGCGTTGATGTGGTCGTGGCGATCATCAACTGGAACACGCGCGATGACCTGGCGCTCTGCCTGCGCTCGATCTACGAGGGGAACACCCCGCCGCCCACGTTTCTCCCCGTGGTGGTCGATAACGCCTCCGCGGATGGCAGCGCCGACATGGTCGCAGAGGAGTTCCCGCAGGCGGTGGTGGTCCGCAATCGCGAGAACCGGGGCTTTGCCGCCGCCAACAATCAGGTGCTCAAAGCCTCGCACAGCCGCTACGTCTTACTCCTCAACCCGGACACGCAGATGCATCCGGGCGCCCTGCGCGAGCTCACGCGCTTCATGGATGCCCACCCCGACGTGGGGATCTGCGGCCCGCTGGTACTCAACCCCGATGGCAGCGTGCAATACTCGGCGCGCCGCTTCCCGACGCCCCTGGCGGGCGCCTTCCGCAACACCTTCCTGGGCCGCCTCTTCCCGAACAACCGCTACACGCGCGATTACCTGTTGAGCGATTGGGACCATCGCTCGGAGCGCGATGTGGACTGGCTCTCGGGGGCCGCGATGATGATTCGTCGCGAGGTGATCGACCAGATCGGCGTTCTCGACGAGCAGTTCTTCATGTATAGCGAAGATGTGGATTACTGCTATCGGGCCGGGGAGGCCGGGTGGCGCGTCACCTTCTTCCCCGGGGCGTGCATCACGCACGCGCGCGCACACAGCAGCGACCAGGCCCAAATCCGCATGCTTGTGCAGTTCCATCGGAGCATGTACCGCTTCTGGCGAAAGCACTATGCCCCGCGGTCATCCTGGCCCATGCGCCTGCTGGCGCCGGCCGGCATCCTCATGCGCGCGGGCCTGCTGCTCGCCAAGAACCTGCTCGACCGCGCCCGTGGGAGGCTCGGGCGATGAGAAAGCCTCTCACTCTGGCAGTGCTCCTGAAGCAGACTTCCCGGATCCTCTTCCTCGCCGCGCTCGCGGGCGCGCCGGTGGTGGCCGGGACGTTGGACCCGCACTGGGGCGCATGGACTCCCGCAGCGGGGGCACTGACGTGCTCCCTGCTCGTTGCTGCCGCACTACACCTGCTGGCACGGCGTCTGGCCAATGAGCCGGCGCGTCTCGCCACGCCCATCGACGGGCCGATCCTCCTCCTTCTTGCGGCCACGTTTCTCTCCGTGCTGGCTTCCGTCAACCGCCACGCCAGCCTCTTGGAGGCGTTGCGCATCCTCACTTGCGTCGTCGCCTTTGCCCTCTCCCTGGAGATGGTCTACGAGGCGCTGCATGCCGCGGACTCCGCCACGGCGGGCGCCAGCACCCTGCCGGCCGGCCGCGAGCAGAACCGCCGCAAGCGCGAACCGCGTC
>DUUU01000560.1 GCA_012841485.1 Armatimonadota bacterium | reverse complement strand
GACGAGTGCCGGATCCGTGCCGGCGATCAGATCGCGGATCTCCTGGAGATGGCTAACCAGGGTACGCATCACCAGGCGGGCCCGGAGGTCACGCGGCAGCGAGGGGATGAGGTCGATGTCGTATTCCGCCTTCCAGCGCCGCCGGCAGAAGGTGCAGAAACAGAGGTTGTCTCCGATGTAGGGCATTGGGATGTCGAGGAAGAAGCCGTCCACCGGGTACCCGATGGCGATCTCGGCGAGCTGCGGGATCACCAGTTCGTCTTTGTAGGGCGTATTCATGCAGAGGGTGCCCCATGGCCGATCCTCGCCAACAGTGCGCCCTTCGGCATCCATGAAGCGCCAGGCGGGGTTCTCGTCCCAGGCATGCTTGTCCCAGCAGAGGGAATAGTAGGCCAGCGTCTTGATGCCGCGCATGCGGCACTCGCACGCCGTCTCCATCAGGAGATCCTGGGGCAGTCGCTGATGCTTGTGTCCCGCCTTTGTGTTGTAGTAGGAGTTGCCGAAGTGGCACTTGGCGAAGAGGGCCACGAGATTGACGCGCCCCTTCTCCAGTTGGTCCACGAACGCACGGGCGTCGAAGTTCTTGAACGCCGCGGATGGAAACTCGGGCAGATGGCAGTCCAGATGGAGTTGACGGCCGTGAGCGCGAAACCACGAGCAACGCATCTGGGATCTCCTCCGTCTGGCATCATCCGGGGCGCGCTGCTCCCGAGCCCGGCCGCAATCGCCGCCAAGGATGCCCAGGTCCAGGCATCGCCGCCTCGCAGACCGATCGATCAGACTCCGGCCGCAGCCACGCACCCTCGCCGCCGTAGTTCGCCATTGGGCCGCAACCTCCCCCGCGCGGGTGGCACATCAAGTGTCTCCCCCGCGATTAGCGGGGCGCGCGGCGCGCCTCGCGCCCGCGGACCAGCGAAGGGATCACGCCCGCCGTGGCGATGCCACCCGCGACCAGGAAGGCTGATTTCAGGGCGATACCGAAGGTGTCGCCCGGCGCGATCCCGGCGTCGATGAGTTGCCCGCTGCGAAGAGCGATCACCGCCCCCGCGAGGGCGATCCCCGTCACCATGCCCACGGTGCGGACGGTCGAGATCATCCCCGAGGCAACGCCAAGGCGCTGGGGAGGCACTGCCCCCATGATGGCGCTGCTGTTTGGCGAGGTAAAAAGCCCGTTGCCCAGCCCGACGAGGATGAGACGCACCGTGATCTCGGCGGGCGTAGACTCGGGATGGAGCCCGCGAAGAAGGAAGAGCGCCACCGCCACACTCGCCATCCCGGCGGACGAGAGGACGCGCGAGCCGATTCGGTCCGAGATCCACCCGCTGACGGGAGAGACGACCACCATCGTGAGCGGGACCACGGTGAGCATCAGGCCCATCTGAGCCGTGGTGTAGCCGCGCACCTGCTGGAGATAGAACGGCATGACGAAGGTCACCGTCGCAATCGCCATATAGGAGATCACCGCGCTGCTGCTCGCCGCGGAGAAGAGGCGGTTTCGGAAGAGCGACAGGTCCATCGTCGGGTGGGGCACGCGCATCTCGATGCGGACAAAGAGGATCAGGCTCGCGAGGGAGAGGGCGAACAGCCCCACGGTGGGGGTGGATGACCAGCCCCATGCTTCTCCCCGACTGAGCGCCAGGAGAAGCGCGGTGAGGCTGGAGAGAAGTGCGAGCGCACCGGGGAGATCAAACCGCTCGTTGTCGGCCGCGGGTGAATCGGGGCGAAGCAGGCGGCTTGCGAGGAGGATACCGATGACGCCAATCGGAAGGTTGATGGTGAAGATGGAGCGCCACCCAAACGCATGGATCAGGAGGCCACCGAGCGAAGGGCCCACGGTGAGCCCGGCCCCCACGATGGTGCCATTCAAGCCCATCGCCTTGCCCCGCTCCGAGCGCGGGAAGGCCGAAGTGAGGATGGCGGCACCATTGGACGCAAGCATCGCCGCGCCGACCGCTTGCACGACCCGGAACAGGATCAGCGTGTCGATCCCTCGGGACATGGCGCACAGCAGCGACCCGAAGGTGAAGATGGCAAACCCCAGGTTGTAGACGCGCTTGTGCCCCACCATGTCGGAGAGCCGGCCCATGCTGATGAGCAGCCCGGCAATTGTCAGCATGTAGGCCATGGCAACCCATTCGACGGTGGTGATCTCCACCCCGAACTCCTGACCGAGCGTGGGCATCGCCAGGTTCACGATGCTGGAATCGAGGGTAGACATGAAGGTGCCAATCGCCACGGCGATCAGGGCTTTCCATTTGTAGTCGAGACGCGACGGCGAGGCGGGTGCGGTCAACATCAGGTTCTTCTCTCCGACGGCATTCTACCACGGCGGCAGAGATCCGCGCAAGGTTGTGAAGGGCCCAACGACGAACGTGCAGAGCAGCACCGGGCGCGGCCCGGCCGCCCGCTTGCATGGTCGGGGGTGGCAATTCGCAGGCGTGAACAACGCGGGCGTAAACACCAGCGCCGGGGCAAGCAGCGCGCGCTCCATGACGGGCGCAACATCCGTGAACGGATTTGAGCGGAGGAAGAGATGGCACAGCCCAGAATCGGGATCCAGTTGATCATCTATGGGAAGCGGTGGCAGGAGGACCTGGCGGGAGTCCTGCGCGAGGTCGCCGGCAGCGGCTACGATGGGATCGAGTGTGGCGACCTGACTGCCTACTACTCGGTCGCTCAGGTCAGCCAACTCCTCGCGGAAACCGGCCTGCAGCTCATGGGAGTCCATACCGGTTTCGACAACGTGGCAGACCCGTCGAAGCTACGCGGGAGCCTCGATCTACTCACCGCGTTGGGGGGTAGCTACCTCGTCTGCTCCGGCGTTGGGAAGGTTCAGGGCATCGAGACCTACGACAAGGCGGCCGGCGTATTCAACACGGCCGGCGAGGTATGCCGCGAGCGTGGGGTGACCTTCTGCTACCACAACCACGCCTGGGAGTTTGAGGAGCTGAGCGGGGAGAAGGGGATCCATCGCTTGATCGCGCGCACCGATCCCGCGCTGGTGCGGCTCTGCGTGGATCTCTACTGGGTGCATATCGGCGGCGAGAACCCCGCTTCCTTCGTTGACCGCTATGCCGAGAGGATCGGCTACTACCACGTCAAGGATGGATCCAAGGGCACCTTCACCGAACTGGGCCGAGGAACGGTCGATCTGCCGAATGCCCTCCGGGCCGCGCTGCGCACGAATCCAGACTGGCTGGTGTATGAGCAGGACCGCACGGACAGAGAGCCGGCGCAGTCCATCATGATGAGCCGGCAGTACCTGCGCGATACAATCGGCGTCTGACGGCTTCAAAACATGGGACGGGGCATAGATCCGGGGAGGCGGCGCGTCGGGCGCGCCGCGCCCCTCCTGGGATCCGTCATATCCCGACCAGGGCTGCTCAGCGCGCACCGGCCGCCAGGCTGCGGGCACGCGCCAAACCCGCCCGTGCCTGCGCATCCGAGGGGCTGGACTCGAGCACCTTCTGGTATTCGGCGATCGCGGCCTGCGCCATTCCACGCTCTAGGAGCCGGTCGCCGCGCTGAACATGGAACCGGGCATCCTCTTGCGGGCCCCATCGACTGGTGTCAGTCGGGGGTGTGCCCTGCGCAGGCCGTTCTTGGGGTTTCTCCATCGCCGGTGAGGTTTCCACCGGAACCGGGTTCTCCGGTTCGCGCGCCGCTTCGGCCGCGGCCTCGGCTCTGCGGGCCCGCGTCAGGCCAGCACGCGCGCGCTGCGAATAGGGGTGAATGCGGAGCGCCTCCCAGTAGGCCTGCGCCGCCATGCCGTATTGGCCGACCGCCATCATGCGATCTCCCTGGCGGCACCAGCGCTGCTCCTCAGTGGCTGCTTGGCCAGGCCCGGAGCCACACTCGGAGTCGCGGGATCTGCGGCCTCGCGCGTGGAATTGGGGGACACGGCTCGTGATGGGGACGTCTGCGCTTCTTCCGGGCTGGCGGCGCTAGCCGATGGCGCCGGCGCGGAGCTGCTTGGGGGAGTGGTTGCTCTTGCGGCGGGACGCGGAGTGTTCTGGCGCGGCCCCTTCGCGTCGGGCCAGAAGATTCCCACCAGGAGGAGGAGCAGACCTACCGCCACCCATCGCACTGGCGTCATGAGGGGCGCGACCGAAGCATGCCGGCGGGATCGCCTGCGGCGCGCCTTATCGGCGATCTGCAGGCCCACTACGACACCGAGAAGCCCCATGACCACGGCCAGGACAGGTATGTCGGTCAGCACCACACCTTCTCCCAAGGAGCAATAGCGGGAAGAACACCCCCTTGCCACGTATCCTATTATAGCATCGGACACAGCCTAGTGCAAATGGGTGGCACATCGCCGCGCGCTATACATTGACATCGGCTCTTGCGCTATGGTACAATCTGCGCGTAGCATATTGCCGGAGGGCGTCTGGTTTGGCGCACAATTTATACTGCTCAACCTGCCTGATTACCGATTTTTTGGCTGGTCTGTGCCTGCGGCATGGGTGCCGCGGGCTTTTGTTTTTGGCCGACACCCCTGTTCTCTAGATTTCAGGAAGGGACTCCGTATGGCTAGACGAAGCAGGAGGTCGGAATCCACGACTGCGAACTCAGGCGCGAAGGAGATCATCGTTAATGTAAGTCCTCGTGAGGACCGTGTCGCGATCATCGAGAACGGCCAACTTGCCGAGCTTTACATTGAACGTGAAGAACGCGTTGTTGGCAGCATTTACAAAGGCAAGGTCGTGAACGTCCTGCCTGGGATGGATGCTGCGTTCGTGGATATCGGCCTGGAGAAGAACGCATTCCTGTATGTCGGGGATATCCTCCCCGGCAGCGAGGAGGAGGCAGAAGCGGTTGCCACCGAGATAGAACCCGGGGCCGCGCCACCTCCACACCCACCCCGGCGCAACGGGCGCCGAGCGGGCATCAAAGATGTTGCGAAGGTGGGGCAGCAGATCCTGGTTCAGGTAGTCAAAGCGCCGCGCGGCACCAAGGGCGCGCGCGTCTCCACCCGGATCTCGCTGCCCGGACGCTATCTGGTTCTGATGCCCGACACCGACCATGTCGGCGTGTCGCGCAAGATTGATGAAGAGGCCGAGCGCGACCGTCTGAAGCAGCTTGCACACCAGGTGAAGCCGCAGGGGTGTGGCCTGATCGTGCGGACCGAGGCAGAAGGCCGCGGTCTGGACGAGCTGAAAAACGACTCAGAGTTCCTGGTGAAGCTGTGGCAGACGATTCAGGAGAGCGCCAAGGG
>DUUU01000559.1 GCA_012841485.1 Armatimonadota bacterium | reverse complement strand
CTCCTCGCGGCGGCTCTGATCGCCGGGTGTGGCGGCGGGGGCTCATCCTCTGAACCCCGCGTCTCTCACGGCACCCTGATCATCAGCTCCACGCCCTCCGGCGCCCGGATCTTGATCGATGACCAGGACACCGGCAAGACCACACCGCAGGAGATCACCCGGGAGGTGCAGCAGGACGGAACCCAGTTCCGCATCACCGCGCGACTCGCCGGGTATGAGGATGCTCACGCCACCGTCATGGTGCGCCCCAACGAGGCGGTGCCGGTGAGCCTCACCCTGAAGCAGACCCGGCCTCCCGCGGTCCCGCCGCATACGATCACCGGAAAAGTACAGCTCCAGACCGGCGGTGGCACGGTGGCAGCCACGAACCCCACGGTAACCGCGACGGAGACCACGACGAACGAGAGCTTCACCGCCTCTCTGGATGCCGCCCCGGAGCGCGCGGGCACCTACTACATCTACGCCCCACCCGGACAGTATCGCGTGATGGCGAGCATGCCGGGCTATCAGGCGCAAACCCGCGACGTGACCATCGTCTCGGGGGATGACCGCCGGACCGGAGTGGACTTCACGCTCCCGCCCGGCTAGCCGCATGGGGTGATTGCGAGCGCTCGACCATCATGGTATAATGTGAGCAAGAGAGGAACACTGGTATGCGCATCCGGTATCGCAGGCTCGTTTTCCCCGCGGCGGCAGCACTTCTGATCGCCGTCCTGGCGTCGGGCTGTGGCGGCGGCGGCTCCTCCACTCCCTCGGGAAACCAGGGGGGAGTGGATGTAACGGCCACCATCTCCGGCAACATGGTTAGCATCAGCGCGCACACCGACCGCTCGGATATCGCCAAGGTCTGGGCTGAGGTGACCGGAGTCGCCAGCCCGGTATCGCTCGCCGGCAGCGGACAGGATTGGTCTGCCTCGGTCGCGGTGACAGCCCAAGCCAACACCGTGGTGACGGTGAAGGTGTATGCCCAGGACTCGCTCGGGAACGTCCTGGGGCCGGGTATCACGCAGGTGAAGACGGGTGAGTTCGGCACGCAGCCGACGGTGATGGGCACCGTGGTGAACCGTGACGATAACAAACCGGTCGCCGGTGCCACGGTCACGCTGGGCGGTCAGACAACCGCTACCGACGCGAGCGGGCGCTTCGTCATGACCGGATTTCTGGCAGGGACGACACTTGAGGGCGTGATCACCAAGAGCGGCTTCGCCGAGGCCCGCTTTACGGTGAACGTAACGGAGGGCACGGTGGATGTGGGCCGCGTCACGCTCACGGCAACGCAGGATTTGCCACCGCCCGCTCCCGTGTTCCCCTAATCGATGATGAGCCAGAATCGGCGTCTCGAGCGAATCGGCATTCTCCTGGCCGTGCTGATGTCAGGCGCGGCCCTGGGCCTGGAGGTCCAGCAGCGCCTGGCATCGGCACCCAAGCCCTCTCCGCCCTCTCCGCCAGCCAATGCCACTCAGCCCCTGCACCCCACAACGACTCCCGATGGCGAGATCCTGCCGCTCCCCGTGCCCGAGGATGGCAAGGAGATCCTGGGCAAGGGGAAGGATCTGATCCGCATCCAGGGAGTCCATAGCGGGCGCAAGCAGTATGAGCTCACCGCGCAGCGTCTGGTCCTCACGCGCGACGAGAGCAAGACGGCCGTCGAGGGGATCCGCGGCACGCTGATCGGCAACGACGGCAAGCCCGCTGCCGCCTTCACCGCCGATCGGGCAGTCATGCATATGCAATCGAAGGATCTGGATGTCGAGGGTCAGGTGCATGTGGAGTCGCTGGATCGGGAGGACAAGGTGATCTTCAGCACGCGCAACATGCACTGGAGCGCGCGCGATGAGCGATTGACCTGCCCGAACCCGGTGGAGGTCACCCAACCCGGCGTGCTCCTGCGCGGGAGCAGCATGGTCGCGGACGCGCGCCTCCGAAAGCTCTCGCTGGATGGTGGCGTCTACCTGGAGGCGGATGCCGAGAAAGTGGAGAAGGGCCTCGGTATGTCAGACGGGAGTTCCTCGCAATCGGGCGGGCGCGCTCGCGGAGCTGCATCCTCAACGTCCCGAAGAGCGAATGGAGGCCGCTAGTGCATCGTAGCGCAGTGATCGGCGTTGCCCTCGGAGTCCTTCTCCTCGTGCCGGCTGGCCTTGGCCAGAAGCAGGCCGGCTCGGCCCCCGCGCGACCGGCCACGCCGG
>DUUU01000558.1 GCA_012841485.1 Armatimonadota bacterium | reverse complement strand
CGTTCATCTCTTGCGGCGAGTGCCGGCCGTGCCGCTCGGGGCAGTACAACGTCTGCACGCGCCACGAGTTCATCTCGTGGCACCGCGATGGCGGCTTCGCCGATCAGATGGTCGCGCCGGCGCGTTGCCTGCTGGCGCTGCCAGAGGGTCCGGCGCAGAGCTATGGCGCGCTGGTGGAGCCGCTCGCTGTGGCGGTCCATGGCCTGCGGCGCGCCCCGCTGATGGGCGGCGATACCGTGGTGGTCCTCGGTGCGGGATCTATCGGACTCCTGGCCGCCGCGGCGGCACAGGCGCTGGGCGCGGGGCGCGTCCTTCTGACGGCCAAGTACCCGCATCAGGCGGCTGCCGCCGAGCAGATGGGCATCCGGGAGGTGATCCGCCTGGGGGAGGGCAATCCCGCCGAAGCGACTATAGAGCGCGCCGGCGAGGAAGCCGTCGATGTCGTGCTGGAGAGCGTCGGGGGCGCCCAGGCGATTGATTTGGCAATCAAAGTGGCGCGCCGTGGGGGGGCTATCTCGCTGGTCGGCTCCTACGTGATGCCTCCGCGCACGCCGCTGAGCGAGGTGATCGGCCGAGAATTGCGCCTCATCGGCTCCAACTGCTACGGTCTCATCGACGGGCGCAGTGATTTCACGCTGGCGATCGATCTTCTCGCGTCCGGCAAGGTGGATCCGGCGCCGCTGGTCACCCACCGCGTACCTCTCGCGTCGATCCAGGAAGCGTTTGAGACGGCGCTGGACAAATCGACCGGCGCAATCAAGGTGTGGGTCGAGCCATAGGCGAGCGCTTCGAGGTGAGATCAATGGGCTCGCGTTCAGCGGGAGGAAGGGTGCTTTGAGACGGCTTGTGTTGGTCGTCGCTCTTCTGGCGGGGGGGCTGGTCGGGTGGCTGGCGAGCCCGCGCGGCGCTCCGCCCGCGGAAGAAGAGCAGATTCGCGAGACGCTGGAGCTGGCGCGGCAGGCCGCGGAAGCGCGCAACGCCGGGCGCTTCATGCGGTACATCTCGACACGCTATGATGACGGCCACTATCAGTACGAGACACTGCGTGGCATGCTCTCCTTTGGCCTGCGCGAATACACCCAGGTGCGCGTCATCCTCTACGTGCGCGACATCCAGGTGAAGGGGGCGACCGCTACGGCGGAGCTGGAGGTTCAGGCCGAGGGGACCGATCCATCGGGAAACCGGGCACGTTTCGAGGACATGATGAGGGTGGAGTTCGTCCGCGAGAGAGCGCGCCGGCGCCTCTTCTTCAAGGAGAGTCGCTGGCGGGCGCTCTCCACCGATTCGATTGGCGACCTGCAGGATGCCTTCGTGCAGTGAGTGCCGGTTTCAGGACGCGATCACCTCATTGGCATCGCGAGTGATCGCCTCTTCGTCGGGGTGGCGCGGTTTGTAATAGAATTCCTCGTAGAGAACCCGCAGGATGGCCGCGGTAGGCACCGCGAGGATCGCCCCGATGAGGCCCGCGAGCGCACCCATGACGAGCACAAAGAACGCGACCGTGATCGGATGCAGGTGGAGCTGCTTTCCCATGATGAGGGGCGCCAGGAGGTAACTCTCCACCTGCTGGATCGCCACATAGAGCACGGCCACCCAGAGCGCGGTGATCGGGCTGACAGCGAAGGCGATCAGGATTGCGGGGATGGCGGCCACGATGGGGCCAAAGTTCGGCACGGCTTCGCCGAAAAATGCCAGCATGGCCAGGAGCAGGGCGTTCGGAACCCCCAGGAGGGTGAGTCCAAGCCACGCTAGGAAGGCGACCACCGCGCCCAACAGTACCGAGGCGACCACCCACGCGCGCACCTGGCTGGCGATCCGGATGAGCGCCGTCCGCGTCTTCTCGCGGTGCTCCGCCGGCACCGCGCCCAGGAGTCCTTTCACGAGGGGGCACGGCTGCGCGAGTGCGTAGATCGTCAGGATCAAGGCGAGCAGCAGCGCAAAGATCAGGCCGGCGGCGGTCACCGTGTAGCGCCCGGCGGATCGGATCAGGTTTCCGGCATACTGCACGATCTCCTGGCCCAACTGACCATCCGCCGTCAGCCGCTCGCGGACCGCGGGGAAACGCTCGAGAGTGCGCTCGACGCGGGACTGCGCGGTTGTCCAGTATCCCGGCGCGTCGCGGACAAACTGCTCTCCCTGCGCCACCATCGGGGGCACGATCACCAGCGCCGCGACTGTCAGCAGCGCCAGAAGAGCCAGCGCGATCAAGACGGCGCCTGCTGCCCGCGGAATCCGGCGTTCCGCCAGCCAGTTGACAATCGGGTTGAGCGCCATCGCCAGGATGAGGACGGCAAAAAAGAGGAAGAGGATCGCCGTCACCGTGCCAACAAATCGGTAGAGCAGGTAAAGCCCGGCCACCAGCAAGATCGCCCGGCGCACTTCCGGATAGCTCATCGACGCATCCCCCCTGGCCGAATCTACCAGATCAGACCGTATGATCTCTAATACCCCCCCACAGGGGGATGCAAACGACACAGGCAGGTGTCATGCCAGCGCGCGCCCCTTTCCGGCGATCTATCCGGCGGCCTGGCGGCGATGCCGCGGATGATGGGGACGGACACGGATGGGGAGGTGCGGCCCTTTCGGTGATAACACCGCCCCGGGCCGAAACTGGGCCACCTGCGGGACTATGGAAGAAGAGGCCGAAGGGCTCTGGCATTCGAGCCGGGAGTTTCTATGCCCCCGGATCGGATTCCCTATCCCGGAACCCCAGGTTTTTTCTGGAAACAGGGAGCACTCTTGCCGGGAATGTGCTATAATGGGATCGGCGAATGCGACACGCTGCCGGCTGGGCACGGCCCGGTCTCGAGTTTGCGATTTTTGTGGAAAGGACTCTCGTTAACTATGGCTCACGTGATCAATCCGGATACGTGCACGTCGTGCGGGGTTTGCGCCGAGGCCTGCCCCGTCGAGGCGATCTCGGAAGGCACCGATTCCTACGTGATCGACGCGGATGCTTGCACGGACTGCGGCACCTGTGTGGAGGAATGCCCGACCGAGTCGATTAGCGAGGCTGCCTAATGCAGCCCCCTCGTCCGGACTTGCCGGATGAGGCCAAGGTGTAAGGGCCGGCCGCGCAGTCGCCGCGGCCGGCCCTTACCATGTACGCGACGGCCCGCTCGGAGACCTCGGAACGCCGAGGCACGTTCCCCCGCCCGAGGATCCACCGGCCCGGTTACGAACCCGGCGATGCGGCGGTCAGAATCCACATGAAATGGAGGGCTTCCTGGACCACCATGTCGGTCAGGGTCAAGCTCTCCTCAAAGCTCCCGGGTAGCTCGAAGGTGCACGCGGTGATCCCACGCGAGGCCGCCCAGTTTTG
>DUUU01000557.1 GCA_012841485.1 Armatimonadota bacterium | reverse complement strand
GGCCTCCGGATCGAGCGGCGCCGGCATTTCCTGCGCCAGCTCCGCGTCGAGGCGATGTGCGTGGCCCATCTCGGCTACCTGATCGCCATTCGTGACCTGATCGCGCGTGGGAGCGGCAGCCGTGGCTCGCACCTCGTCGCCGATCCAAAGGGGATCCTCCCCCACCCCGCGTTGGGCAGCGAGTGGCGCTTTGGTCCGGAAAACCCCGCCCTGCGCGAGGAGATCCTTGAGGTCTGGCTCGGTGAGGATGGCGAGTTCCATACCCGCGCCGTGCCCGTGCGTCCCATCCCCGAGTCGGAGTTCTGGTTCGAGAACACCTGGGAAGCCTATCGATCCGGGCGCGTTTTCGAGTAGTCCCCTGGCGAAAGCCTATGGGGCGATCTCCCAGGCGGCGCCAAGAGGCGTTTCCCCGCGTAAGGGCGCGGTCAACGCGGTGTTGCCGCCGCGGCGCGCGCCCGCGGTTCGCCCAGGAAGAGGGCAGCGATGGCAGCGCCGCACAGGAACACGGCCGCGGTGAGCATCGCGACCGGATAGCCTGCGTGTCCGGCAAGCATGCCGAGGAGCAGCGGCGAGCCCACCGTCACCAGGAGAATCGTGTTTGCCGTGCCGAGCGCGACCGCGTGGTCTTCCTGGGGAACGATCTCGAGCAGGTAGTTGACAATCACATCGAAGACGGGGAAGCGAAGGCCCACCAGGCAGTAGACCAGCAGATAGGCGGGGGTGCCAGGAAGAAGCGTCGCCGTCAGCACAGTGCTCACCGGCGTCACGGCCTCTACCCACACGAGGGCGCGGATGACCGCGCGGTTGCCCCGGCGGTCAGCCACTCGCCCGAGGAAGGCGGCGGCGCCCGACTGGAAAAGCACCTGCAGGAAGGTGGCCAGGAGCACGTTGGAGTCGTGGATGCTGCCGACGCGCTTGCCATAGGCGGTATAGAAGGAGAGCGCTCCCCCGCCGATCCCCATCAGAATCTGGATGATCAGCAGGATGCGATAGTTGCGGTTGGTGGTCACCATCTTGCGCGCGTAGACGAGGCGCGCGCGCAGCCCGGCGCCTCCCTCTCGAGCATCCGAGGGCTTCTCTCGCGCCTGTGCGATGGCCAGTCCGGAGAGCGCGAAGAGGAACGTGGTCACGGTGAAGGAGAACGCGTAGTTGCGCGGTGTGGGGAACGCGCCCGAGCGCACCAGCGAATAGACGGCGAGGATCGCCAGGAGATTCACGGGGCCTGAGATCGTGTGCGCCGCGCTGAGCGCGGAGCCGCGCCGGCCCGCGGGGATGATCTTGCCGAGGAGCGCCCCCTGTGCCACGCCCGCGCATCCGAGAAACGTGAAAAAGAGAGAGTAGCTGACAAAGAACCACCACAACGCGGCGGCGCGATCCTGGGCCTGTGGGAGCCACAAGTAGACCGCGCCGGCACCCCATGAAAGGACCACACCCGCCCAAAGCCAGAGGACGCACCGCTTCTTCAGCGGTGAGCGATCCACCCAGGGGGTAACCAAGAACGGACCCGCGCAGCGCCCG
>DUUU01000556.1 GCA_012841485.1 Armatimonadota bacterium | reverse complement strand
GAGACGCTCCCGCGATGCCTGATGGCATGCTTGCCGCCTTCTTGCGGCAGGAGGCCGCGAGCCTCAGTGAAGGCGGCTCGCCGCGCCGCTTCCTCACCTCGCTGTCGGGTGCCGGGCGCGCGCGGGTTACGCCCCTTTGGGGCGAGGCAGGTCCCGCCGCCGTGTTCCGCCTGCTGCCCGAGGATGTGAGCTTGCCGGATGATCTGCCCGCGAGTTTCCGCGAGTTACTTCACCGGCGCTCCGGCCTGGTGCTGGTCGCGGCTCAGCCGGGCGCGGGACTGACCACGCTCCTGACCGCTCTCTTGCGCACGGTGGTCGCAGGGCGGGTGGCGCATGTTGTCAGCATCGAAGACCTGGTGGAGATCCCGATAACGCCAGAGAGCGCGCTCCTCACGCGGTGTGTCCTGGGCGCGGGCGGCCGCCGTGGTGAAGCGATCCACGCGGCGATGACGCTCATGCCGGAGGTTCTCTTCGTCCATGAGATCGCGGATGCCGCGACGCTGCGGGCGTGTCTTGATGCCGCGCGCGCTGGCATTCTGGTCATTGCGGGATGCCACGGCGCCACAGTCCAGACTGCCCTCGACCGGCTGCTCGCCCTGGCCGGCCCGGAGGCTCGCGCGGAGGTGCAGGAACGCCTCGGGGATGCACTGCTGGGTGCGGTTGCACAGACCCTCTGCCGGGGCAGTGATGGGAAGCGCGTTGCCGTGCGTGAGGTGCTGGTCGCCATGCCCGCCACCAGCGACGCGATCCGCGCCGGCCGTCTCGAGGAGGTGGCCGATGGCATTGACGCGGTCGGCTTCTCTCTCCATGACGCGCTCGTACGCCTGGTGGTTGAGGAGAAGGTGAGTCTCGCCGAGGCCGAGGGGTATGCCACCGACCGGAGGCGGCTTCGCGAGGAGGTATCCCAGCGCCTCAAGCGCGCTCCCGGCCCAATCGGCGCAGGCCCAAAGACGCGCGCCTAGAGACCCGCGCGATACAAGCAGTGTGAGTATCATTCCCGCGGGCAGTGTCAGTTCTCGCGCGTCAGTCTGTGCCTTCCACTGCGAAGAGATAGGCCCTCCAACCTCGCTGGTTCCACGTTTGTCGGACGAGGCGCGTGTTGGGATGCTCCCGGCAGTGCCGCAGACGGTCATCGCGCGGATAGGCGAAGAGGAGAACCCAGCGGACTCCGAACTGGCGTTTCAGTCGGGTGAGATCCGCGCCTGCCTGGAACATGGGGCATGCCACGGCCGGCCGGCGCGTCCGGTAGTGTACCTCCCACGGGTTGTTGCTGGCCACCACGTCCTCCGGGCCCGCCAGTTCCTCCATCCACTTCGCGGCCGAGGCGTAGGGTAGTTCGGCGGCGCGTATCCATCGATGTCGGCACGCCTCTTGGTGTTCCTGCCAGTGCGCGCCGAAGAGGGAGAAGGCGCCGATCAGGATGAGGAAGAATAGCCCCCTCGCTGCCGGCGAGGAGCGCGCCACACGGAAGCCGTGCTCCAGAAGCAGGGGGAGAAGAAGGACGGTGCCGGGGAGCAGGTAGCGCAACGCTCCTGCGGCAACCCAGGAGAGGGAGTAGAACGCAAAGCTGGCGCTCGCGAGGGTGAGCCAGGCCCGGCGCAGCGCGCGGGTGGGATCCGTGGGCCGGGCGGGTGCGCGCAGCAGCGAGAGCAGCGGAAGCGGGAAGAGCGACACCCAGAGAGCAGCGAGGTTCGCCTCCGCCTTGCGGAGGATCGCCGCGGCCACGGCGCCGAGATGTCCGGCGATGAAGGCCGGAGGAGAGGGGCTCGTTTGCCCGAAACCATGCCAGGTCGCCTCGTGGATATGCAGCACGGCGTAGTTCACCAGCGCCGCAGGGCGCATCTCGGGAGCGCGCGCTGCCCAGGCATAGAGGCAGTAGGGCAGGAGAAGGGCGGCTGCCGCGGCCAGTGCCGCGAGGGTGGCACGGCGCGCGTTGCGATGGCGCCTGATCGGCGCTAGCAGCCACGGCAGCGCCAGGAAGAGCAGGAGGCCATTGGGCCGGGCCAGGGTGGCGAGACCTGCGGCGAGGCCGAACGCGGCCGCGCGTCGCGGGCGAGTGACCCCCGGCAGCAGGAGCAGCGCGAGTAGCCAGAGCGAGAGAAAGAGCTGCTCGCTGAGCGCGAGGGTGGCCGTTTCGGTGACCGGCGGGAGGAGGCCGAAGAGCACCGCCCCGAGCCAGGCGACCGGCGCGGGAGCCACGGTGTGGAACGCGGCAAGCACCAGAGCGGTGTTGACCGCGGCGAGCGCCGCGTTTGTCGCCTGCAAGGCGCGCAGCGGCTCGGCCTCGGGAAAGAGGCGGAGCACCAGGCCCCCGAGGAGGGGATAGAGGATGGGGCGCTCGACAACCGCCGGGCGTACCACGGGGCCGTGATCGAAAAAGTGCCACTTGAGCGCCGTCGTGAGGCCGTGACCCTCTGCCAGCCGGCGCGCCATGCCGGCATACTCGGCGGCGTCCGGGGTGAAGTTGACCCCGCCCAGCGTCGGGAGACGCAGCGCCAGGGAGAGCGCCATCAACAGGCCCACCCCACACGCGCGCAGCCAGCGAAGGCGTTCGGAAGTCGTCATCTCTCCCGCGCGATCCGGTCCTTTCCGCCAAAGTAGGGCCGCAGCGCCGACGGCAACACCACCGAGCCATCCTCTTGCAGGCCATTCTCCAGGAGCGCCGCGAGCGTGCGCCCTGCCGCCAGCGCCGAAGCGTTCAGCGTGTGGACGAAGCGAGGCCGCCCACTTCCATCGCGGTAGCGGGTGGCGCAGCGCCGGGCTTGGAAATCGCCGCAGTCGCTGCATGAGCTCACTTCCAGGTATCGGCCCAGACCCGGGCACCATACCTCCAGATCGTACGTGCGGCGCGCCGTGAAGCCAAGCTCTCCCGCGCAGAGCTCCACGACGCGATAGGGGAGCCGAAGCGTGGACGCGACCGTTTCGGCCGCGGCGACCAGCCGCTCCAGCTCCGCGTCGGAATCCTCGGGACGCGTGAAGCTAACCAGCTCCACCTTCTCGAACTGGTGGACCCGGATCAGGCCCCGCGTCTCCCTTCCGGGCGCGCCCGCCTCCTTCCGAAAACAGGGCGTGAGCGCGGCATACCGCCGGGGGAGCGTCTCGCCCTCCAGAACCTCGTCCCGGTGCAGGTTGACCAGGGGCACCTCCGCGGTAGGGATCAGGGAGAGACCCTCCCGCGTTTGGAAGAGAGCCTCCTCAAACTTCGGCAGATGCCCGCTGGCAAGCAACGCCTCGCCGGTGGCGAGCAGCGGCGGGGCAATCTCGGTGAAGCCGCGCTCGGTGGCCAGATCGAGCATGAAGTGCGAGAGCGCGCGCTGCAACCGCGCGCCTTCGCCTTTCAGCAAAGGGAAGCGCGATCCGGCAATCGCCGTGGCCCGGGGAGGATCCAGGAGATCGAGCGCCTGGGCGATTTCCCAGTGCGGCTGCGCCCAGGGCGGTCGAACCTGCTCTCCGGACGCGCGCACGATGCGATGATCGGTCTGGTCCGTGCCGGCCGGAACACCGGGGTGGGGGAGGTTGGGAAGCGCCAGGAGCAGGTCCCGAAGCCGGGCCTCGGCATCGCGCAGTCGCGGCTCCAGCGCCGCGAGCATCTCTGCCACCTCACGGGCGCGATGGGGCAGGTCGCCAGCCGGCGCGCCTGCCTTGATGCGGCCGTTGATCTCCTGCGAGAGATGGTTGTGCGCCGCGCGCCGCGCTTCGATCTCAGCCAGGAGGCCTCGGTGCTCGCGGTCGAGATCAAGCACCTCTTGCAGTGGCACGGAGCGCCCGCGTGATGTCAGGCGCTCGGCTGCCTCATCCGGGTGTTCACGGAGCCACCGAATATCGAGCATGCCCTCTCCTATCGCGTGGCATAGTCACCCACGACCGTCAGCCGATCCATCCGGTTTGGATGCACGGCGGTATCCGGCGCGCGCTACCCGCAACGCTCCGCCGCGAGCAGGATCCCAAGGCCGCTCTTGGCATCCTCGATGCGCCCATCCTTGACCATGGCGACGGCATCCGCAAGGGGGATCAGGACCTCTTCAATCGCCTCGTCGGCATCCGCCTCGGCCTCGGCGGGCTCCAGATCTCTTGCCAGGAAGAGGTGAATCCGCTCGGACGAGTAGCCGGGCGCAACGAAGAAGGATGTGAGTAGCTCCAGGCGTCCGGCCCGGCAACCGATCTCCTCCGCCAACTCGCG
>DUUU01000555.1 GCA_012841485.1 Armatimonadota bacterium | reverse complement strand
TTTCGTAGCGGCTTGCCCACCCCGCGCGTCTCAAAACGCGCGCTCGCGCATAGTTGACGCGCGTCCGCGAATGGGCTACAATGCACACATGCAAGGCGATGTAGGGGCAGCGGGTGACCGCCGATCGGGTCTGGCTGCAATGGATGCGGACCAGCTCCTCCAGCGTTTCACGCGCTGCCTTGTCCACAACATGAGCAACCCACTTGCCGCCATTCTCGGCTGCGGGCAACTTCTCGAACGCATGCTGGAAGAGGGCGAGCCTGTCCCTGCCGACCAGTGCCGGGTGTATGTGGGCATGCTTCTCTCGGAGGCAGAGAAGTGCGCCCGTGCCCTCGATCGGCTCGCGCTGCTTGCGCGCCCGCCCGAGTTGCGACCGATTCCCACCGATCTTCACGAGCTCATACAGCGGGCGCTCGATCTTTTCCAGGTTCCAGAGGGGATCTCTCTTGCCCTGGAGCGGGAAGCCTGGGAGCCCACGGCAAACATCGATCCGGAGCTCACGCGCCATGTGCTGGTCAACCTGCTCCAGAACGCCGCCGAGGCGATGCCGGAGGGCGGCACGATCACGATCCGGACCGAGAACAGCCGCGAAGGCGAGAAGTGGGTGCGCCTGGTAGTGGCCGATGAGGGTTCGGGCATTGCCCCGGACATCCTCCCGCGGATCACCGAGCCGTTCTTCTCGACGCGCCAGCGTCAGAACGGGATCGGGCTGACCCTCTGCGCGCAGTTCGTCTCGCGGCAGAACGGCCACCTTCGGATCGAGAACGGATCCCCCACGGGGGTACGCGCGATCGTTGATCTCCCGCAGGAGGGATGAGCGCCTCGGCAAACGCGGCACGCAGATTGCAGTAGGTATATGATGGGGCCAGGATGCCGCCGGCCGACTGTCGCTCGGCCTGCATCATACGCTCGCGTCGGGAACCGACGCTGTGGAGACCCTCCACAACGTTGCGATCCCCGTGATCCTGATCCTGCCTTCTGCTAGCCGTGAGCACGCTGCACGGCTGGCCCGATGTTCTGTGAGGAGCCGCCGCCCCGAGCTGCCCTGAGAGGGCGCTGGGGGGCCTCCGTCTCTTCGTTCGGCCGGCTTGGCTCGGCGCTTAAGCGGCGCTAGCGCGCGTCTGAAAAGGTGCGTCCGCCGCCTGAGTGATCAGGCCGCCCCCTTGCGAATGGAGCGGGACCGGGAGCAGACAGTATTGTGACGACGCGGGCACTGTGGGAGTTCCGTCGTGGATCAAACGCTCAGCCTCCGGCAAGAGATGTCTGTCCGGATGATCCCGGAGCAGATCGTCGCGAGCACGATTCTCCGCATGAACGCGGAGGAGCTTCGCAATCATCTGGAAGAGGAGCTAGAGAACAACCCGGCTCTGGATCTGCGCGAGACCGTTTCCGACGTGGCGACACCCTTCACGTCCCCTTTTCCCACCACGCCCGTGCTGGACACGGCGTCCCGGTGGGGAGGGCGTGCGCCCGATGACGAGGAGTCCGATTTCGCCGCGGATCTGCCGGCCCATGAAACGCTGCGCGACCATCTCTGGCGCCAGTTCGTGATCGTCAGCATGCCCGAAGAGCGCGCCATCGGTCGCTATCTGATCGAGTGCATCGATGACAACGGCTATCTGAGCGTGCCTCTCCTCGAGGTGGCCGATGAACTGGGCAAGAGCCTGGATGCGGTCGAGGCGGTGCTGCACATCATTCAGGCATTGGACCCGCCCGGGGTGGGAGCACGCGACCTCCGGGAGTGCCTGCTGCTTCAGCTCCGCGCCGGCAATTGGGTGGAAGACCAGGCTGCCACTCTCGCCGGTGAGATTCTCGAACGCGGTTGGGACCTCTTGATCCGCCAGGATTTCGAGGCGATGTCGCGCCACCTGGGCTATAGCGAGCAGAGTATACAGGAAGGCTATGCCTTCATCCGCCGGCGCTTGGTGCCCTACCCGGGGCAGGGAACGCGGGCCCCCTGGGAGATGAACACCCAGGAAGCCCCGCTGATCCCCGATGTATGCGTGCGGCGCACGAGCGCTGGCTACCGGGTGGAGGTGACCGACATCGGCCTCCAGGCTTCCTCGCTGTGCATCAACCGCGAGTATCAGAATATCTGCCGGGCAATGCAGCGCGGGAAGGGCACGTTTAGCGAGGATGAGCGAAGCCATGTGCTTGAGGCGCTCGACCGGGCGCGATTCCTGCTCAAGGGGTTGGCACGGCGTGCGCGCACGCTGCAGCGGGTGACGGAGTACGTGATCGCCCAGCAGCGGGCCTTTGTGGATGGCGATGCGCGCGCCCTCCGTCCGCTCACCCGGCGCGACGTCGCGCTCCAGATGGGCCTGAGCGAGTCAACCGTCTGTCGTGCCACCATCGGCAAATGCGTCGAGCTCCCCTCGGGCAGCATCGTGCCGTTCGAGGTCTTCTTTGACGTGGCCGGTGCTATCAAGCGGCGGATCGAGGCGTTGCTGCACTCCGAGGATCCTGCCGCGCCGCTCCGGGACGATGATATCGCGGACCGGTTGCGAACCGATGGCATCAACATCGCCCGGCGCACGGTGAGCAAGTACCGCGAGGAGCTGGGTATTCCCTCCTATGCAGAGCGCCGGCGCGCCTATCGCGCTTCCCGCTGACCTCTGGCGCAAAAGGCCGCAGGGCATTCTTCGCTGCTGTCCCAATTCTCCCCAGAGCCCTGCCACTCCATGCAGGTCATCGCCAGGCTTTCGGCGCGCGCGAGGGTTCCCGCGTTGGGCCAGGCGGCCATCCACCCGATGAGGCACCTATCCCTGACTGGACGCCCGGCCCCCGTGGGCGTGGCCGGAAAGTGGTCTTTTCCTCCTTCAAGGGGTTGCCCGCCTCTGTCTCAGCGCCTGTTGGCGCCCTCGCTCGGCGCTCTTTGCGGCCATTCGGACGCGGCATTCCCAGCGTTCCGGCCCGGGAGATCGATTCGCGGCACCCTGCTTGCGGAATACCTTTCCGGGTCTATCGCTCCCTTTGGGGGGGCTGGCTAACGTTGTATGGAGGTGCCCATGGGATTCCTGCAGGATGCAACCTGGGGCGCGCTGGAGCGGTCGCTCGATGCGGCGGCCATCCGGCAGCGGGCCATGGCCCAGAACCTGGCCAACATCGATACGCCTGGCTACAAGCGTTCGGTGGTCCGTTTCGAGGAAGCCCTGGCGCGCGCTCTCGACACGCCTGGCAATCCAGATGAGCGCGCGCGCAAGGTGTCCTCGGTGACGCCAAGGGTGGAACGCATCGAGACATCACTCCGCGCCGATGGCAACAACGTCGATATCGACCTGGAGGGCGCGATGATGGCCGAGAATGCCCTCCACTATGAGGCGGTGTCGCGCATGACGTCCGCTCGGGTGCGTCTCCTGCGCACCGCGATCACGGAAGGGAGGCGCTAGCGTGCGTCTATTCAACGCATTTGAGATCAGCGGCTCGGCTCTTTCTGCGCAGCGTGTCCGCATGGACACCATCGCGACGAACCTGGCGAACGCGGAGAGCACGCGCACTCCCGAGGGCGGTCCCTACCAGCGCAAGATGGTGACCTTCCGCGAAGTGCTCGATGAGGGGGTGGCGGTGGCTGGGATCGTCACGGATCCGACTCCGGGGCCACGCCTCTATGAGCCGGCTCATCCCGACGCCGACGCGCAGGGCTATGTTCAGCTGCCCAACGTCCAGGTGGCGACAGAGATGGTCGACATGATCTCCGCGACACGTGCCTATGAGGCAAACGTTTCGGCTTTGACCGCTGCCAAGCGCATGGCGCTGAAGGCGCTGGAGATTGGCCAATGAGAATCGCGTTTCCGGGTGACTCCCTGATCCGAGTGCCGGTGCCGGACCCGGTCGAGCGCGTGCAGCCGGGGTTGCCGCTGAACGAAGCGGCGCAGCCCGGCGCCTCTGAGGAGATGCGCTCTTTCAGCGAGATGATGAAGGATTCCCTCCACGAGGTAAACCGGCTCCAGTTGAATCTGGATGACCTCTCGGAGAGGGTGAGCACGGGCCGTGTGGAGGATTTGCACACCGCCATGATCGCGGTGCAGAAAGCAAGCCTTGCCCTGGAGCTCACGCTGCAGGTGAGGAACAAGGCGATCGAGTCCTACCAGGAGATCATGCGCATGCAGCTCTGAGCGCCGTGGGTGGCGCGGGCGAGTAGGCACGGGCAGGATCGGGGTCTAGCTCCGTCGGCAGGGGAAAGTCTTCATCAACAGCCATGTCGGATGCCTTCAAAGAGAACGCAAGCCGCTTACGAGAGCGGTGGGATCAGCTTTCGGGTCAACGGCAGAAGACCCTGGTACTGCTGGCGCTCATCAGCGTGGTTGCGGCCCTTGGGATCCTCGCGTGGGCGTTTCAGCCACGCTACAGCCGCCTCTATAGCCAACTCAGCGTCGAGGATGCGGGCGCGATTGTCGAGCGCCTCAAATCCGAGAAGATCCCATACCGCATCAGCGAAGGGGGCAGCGCCATCGAGGTGCCGTCCGAGCAGGTCCACGAGCTGAAGATGAAGATGGCGACCGAGGGCCTGCCAAAGAGCAGCGGGCCTGGATGGGAGCTTTTCGATAAGAGCCCCTTCGGGATGACAGAGTTCACGCAGAAGCTGAACTTCCAGCGTGCGCTTCAGGCGGAGCTTGCCAAGACGATCATGCAGCTCTCTCAGGTGGAGCAGGCGCGCGTCCACCTGACCATCCCGGAGCAGTCCCTCTACCAGGAGGATGCCGACGAGCCAACCGCCTCGGTGGTGCTGCACCTTTCGGGAACGAAGCCCCTTGCGAAGACCGAGATCAGGGGGATTGTCCACCTGGTCTCCAGCGCCGTCGTCGGGTTGACGCCGGAGAACGTGACCCTCATCGACGCGCGCGGCAACATCCTCTCCACCGAGGAAGCCATGGCGGACGAGGATCCGGACGCCACTCCGGATCAGGCCGAGACGCAGCTCAAGATCCAGGCGCAGATCGAGCGCAAGGTCCAGAGGGAGATCCAGAGCATGCTGGATAGGGCCCTCGGCCCGGAGCAGGCCGTGGTGCGTGTGCGCGCTCAGG
>DUUU01000554.1 GCA_012841485.1 Armatimonadota bacterium | reverse complement strand
CGCGCTCCCGAATGAGCGGCAACACCTCATCGACGAGCGATGGGAGGTCGATTTGCTCGCGCGAATCGTTGTTCTCGCTCGCGCCCCCGAGTAGGGTCTGCGCATAGGCGAGGATCTGCTCGGACGGATCGCCCGGGCCGGCCGACAGCGTGGTGATCTCGCGGCCGATTGCCCTGGCCATGCCCCTCAGGCAGCGCACCTTTCTGCAGCGTGCCGCGCGGGCCTCCACGAGGCGGCGTTCTTCCTCTCGCAGTTTCAGATCGGTGATGTCCCTGGTCGTGCCCAGGATTCCGATGGGAGAGCCCTCCGGATCACGCATGAACTCGGCACGGACGCCAATCCAGAGGGGAGAGCCATCCTTGCGCCTCGCTTCGAGTTCCATCACGCGGTGGTAGGAGGGGTCATGCCGCACGCGCCACTCACGCGCCATCTCATCCGCGAGAATGCTGCGTACCAGCGAGAGCGAACCTGGCGTGAGTATCTGCGGGAGAGGCAGCGTCATGATCTCGCTGGGGGTGTAGCCGAGTAGGTGGCGAACCGAGGAGCTCACGTAGGTGAATCGGAGGCGGAGATCTGTCATCCATACGACGTCGGTGGCGTGCTCGGTGAGGAGACGGTAGCGCGCTTCGCTTTCTCGCCAGGCGGCCGCTACCTGGCGATGGTGGATGATCAGTGCCGCGTGCCGGGCGAGCGTTTCGATGACGGGGCTATTCAGCACCGGCGGGCTTGAACGCGCGATGATGCCGACGCTGCCAAGGAGTTTGGAGCCGGCGCACAGCCCGATGACGAACGTCCCCGAGAGGCGCGCCAGGCGCTCGAGCGCGTGGCAGATAGAGCGGGGGACCACGCCCAGGGCGAGGTTGTGGATGCCTCCTTCAAGTTGGAAGAGGCGGCCGCTTCCCAGGCCTGCGCGCGCCTGGTCATGGATGGGGAAGGACATTCCGACAGGATGCCCCCCCATCACGCTCAGGACTCCATCGAGTATGCCCTCAACGCCCACCAGCGCGCGCATCGTGAGCTTGCCATCCGCCTCATCGTAGCTTTGGACCGCCACCACGGCATCTCCGATGGCCTCGCGCACCAGTTCGCCGATGCGACGGTACACATCGGCCTTCAGGGGCAACAGGGAAAGCTCGGTGACCGCGCGGGCAAGGAAAGCCAGCTCCGGCGGGGTATCCGCGGGATGCCTTACCGCGACGGCATCACCTTCAGGGGCGGGATGTCGCGTTGGCGACGTGGGTTCGAGATCGTTCATCTCGCCTGTTTCCTGCTCCAGGTGCTCCCTCGATCCGACGAGCTACCTGGGCCACATAGAGGCGGTCTGCCCGCTCTTCCTGCGTGCGGAGCCCGTGGTCGGATAGCACCTCCGCATGATACGTGAAATCCGCTATCTCAGTCCAGCGGTGTGCATCTGTGCCGATAGCGATCGGCACGCCCTCCGCAAGGCAAGCGCGGAGCATGAGGTCGTCCAGACTCCGGATGATGTAGTGTGAGTTCAGCTCCAGGGCGATACCGCTCGCGTGCGCCTCCGTGACGAGCCACTGAACGTCCTCCTCGGTCACGGGGAAGCGCCGCTGGATCAGGTATCGGAATGGATGCGCGATGATGTGAGCCCCGGCCGCGATGAGCGCCCGGTTCTGGGCCTGCCACTCTCGTCGAATGGCATCCTCCGATTCCCCATGCCGGACTGCCGCCAGGGCATGAACCGCGCCCACGATCAGATCGAGGCGGGGGAGCAGATCCTCGGGGAAGACGGGACGGCCATCCGGCAGCACGTCGAGCTCGGTACCCAGGAGCACCCCGTCGCCTAGGCGAGCCCGCATCTGGTCGAGGTAGCGCAAGGTGCGCTCGCGCGCGCCCTCCCGGTCTTCGGTAAAGACCGAGGATGCGAGGTCACTATCGAACTTGCCGCGCATCTCGGGCGCGAAAACGACGTGGGCGCTATGGTCAGTGATCGCCAGTGGGTATGGCCACGAAGCCGCGAACTCCGCGATCCTCTCGGTGGTGATATCCTCACAGCAATATGAATGCTCGGTGTGTAGATGATAGTTCGGGAAGATGCTCGTGTACCCCCTTTGCCGAGGAGTCCTTCGGGCCCGCGCGCCCGGAATCCTGCCGCGTCTTTCCAGCGTATCCGCAGGGCGATGCTCCAATCGCAGGGGCGTTCGGCCCGGCCAAGATGCCCGGCGCCGGGTCAGGGCGTGGAGGGGAGCAGGCAAGGCGTATGGGGGGGAATCTGTTCACGGGGGCGCGCGTATTCACGTGCTTGCGCGCATCATCATGAACTCCTAGGAGCGGCCGGCTCTCAGGTGTGCAACTCGACCACGTCGGAATCCGCGAGCGTGTGGTCTCGCTCGACGCTCTGCCCGGGGAAGCGCGCAGAGGGCCCCCAGATTCGCGCGCTCTTGAGCTTGGCAGGCAGGTCGCGATGGACCGCGGCGGCGAAATCGAGGACGGTGCTCCCTCGCGAGAGCGCGAACGGCTTCTCCATATCCGGCTTCTGCCCCGCTGGCTTGCCATACACGCGGATGGCATCGATCAGGCGCCACGCGGCCTGGCGCAGCTCTTCCAGGCCCTCCCCGGTGTGTGCGGAGACGGCCAGGATGGGAAGCCGCGCGGGAGGGAAGAGCTCGCCAAGGAGTGCCAGCCGCTCACCGGCATCCGGAGCGTCTCGCTTATTGGCGACCAGGAGCGTGCGTCGATATGCCACGCGCGGGTCGGCATCCTCGGGCGCCTCCGTGACAAGGAAGACCTTTGCTTGCTCCAGGCGATCCAGAACGCCTTGCGTCTCCTCCAGGAGGTCATCGCTCGCTAGATCGGCAACCAGAAAGAGGCCATCCGAGCGGCGGAGAAGCCCCGGGAGCCCGGGATCCAGGTAGTCGGGAGTGACGGGCGGGAGATCGACCAGCTGGATCTGGACGTTCTCGTAGGGCATCATGCCCGGGGTAGGCGTTTGCGTGGTGAAGGGGTAATCGCCAATGGCCGGTTGAGCTTTGGTGAGTGCGGCGAGCAGGCTCGACTTCCCGCAGTTCGGCGCTCCGACGAGGGCGATCTGACCGGCTCCCTCTTTATCGATGCGGAACGCCGTGTCGCGCCGGGCCGGGCCGCGCCCGGACTCGCTCTCCTGACGCAGCTTGGAGAGCCGTCGCTTGAGGTCGGCCTGGAGCTTTTCAGTGCCCTTGTGCTTGGGGATGATGGCGAGCATCTCCTCCAGGCACTCAATCTTCTCCTCCGGGGTGGTGGCCTGCCGGAAGCGCTCCTCCGCTTCCCGGTATGCAGGAGTGAGATTAGCCGGCATCAGGTCACTCCTCTCCAGCCATCGCTGGCGCTTTCTTCTACGATTCCCTGCCCTGACGCGGCCTTCCTGCATATCCACCAGACCCGGATGTGGGGCGATTCTCCTCCGGAGGGTCTTCCCATGCCTTGGGCGGCGCCCTGGCAGGCGGATCGCCCTCGCCCGCCTCCCTTCTCGCCCGGCCCCTGCGACTTGCGTGATGGGGGTTCACCCGGTATAATGGACGTTGTGGCTTGGAGGGATGGATGAAATGATCACCCAGCAAGACCTAAAAGAGATTGAGCGCTACGTCTACGAGATACCCCGGGAGTTTCGCGCCGATATGCGGGTGCCGGCGCGCGTCTACGCGAGCCCAGAGTTGATGAAGAAGATTTTCAGCGATAGGTCGCTGGAGCAGCTGATCAACACGGCGACGCTACCGGGTGTGGAGAAGTACGTCATCGCCATGCCCGATATCCATCAGGGCTACGGCTGTCCGGTGGGTGGAGTGGTGGCGACACGCGCCGACGATGGCATCATCTCGCCGGGGGTCACCGGCTACGACATCAACTGCGGGGTGCGCCTTCTGGCCACCACGACGGAGGCGAGGGCCGTGCGAAAGCGCATCTCGACGCTTGTCGATCTGCTCTTCACGCACATTCCCTCCGGCGTGGGGGGGCGAGGCCCGATCCACCTGAGCGACGAGGAGATGACCGCCGTTCTCGAGCAGGGTGCCGCCTGGGCCGTGAAGAAGGGCTATGGCGAGAAGGAGGACCTGGCGCGAATCGAAGAGGGCGGCTCGGCAGGCGACGCGCAGGCGGAGGCCATCACGGATAAAGCGCGCCAGCGCGGGCGTAACGAGCTGGGCACGCTCGGGTCGGGAAACCATTTTGTCGAGGTGCAGTGCGTGGAGCGGATCCTCAACCCGGACGAGGCGGAGCGCATGGGGGTTTTCGAGGGCCAGCTGTGCTTCATGATTCACAGCGGCTCGCGCGGCCTCGGCCACCAGACGTGTACCGACTACGTGAACATCTGCCGCCGGGCGATGCCCCAGTATGAGATTCAGATCCCCGACAAGGAGCTGGCGTGCGTGCCCTATCTATCGCCCGAGGGACAGGCCTACTACCACGCGATGCGCGCGGCCACGAATTTCGCCTTTGCCAACCGCCAGGTGCTCGCCCACTCGGTTCGCGAAGCCTGGGACCGCGCCGTGGCCGGCGTCGTGATGGATCGCCAGGTGCGAGTCATCTACGAGGTGGGGCACAACGTGGCCACGCTCTTCCAGCACGAGGGCAAGGAGCTAGTGGTCCACCGCAAGGGCGCCGCGCGCACCGAGCCGGATAAGCCGCTCCTCATCCCGGGGAGTATGGGCAGCGCCTCTTACCTCCTGGTGGGCACCGAGAAGGCGGAGCGCGAGACTTTTGGCACGTGCGCCCATGGAGCCGGGCGCGTGATGAGCCGCTCCCAGGCGAAAAAGCGGGTGGAAGGTCACACCCTGCGCGAGCAACTCGAGGCGCAGGGGGTGCTGGCGCGAACGAAGAGCTACTCCGGCCTGGCCGAGGAGGCACCGTTCGCCTATAAGGATGTGGATGCGGTCATCCGCGTCGTGGAAGCTACTGGCCTCGCCCGCCCCGTGGCGCGCCTGGTGCCCCTCGCGGTGGTCAAAGGGTAGGGGCTGCTATCGCGGACCGAAGGGGCTGTGGGGGATGTCGTAACGGTCGCGCACCCGGTCCTCCTCATGGTCGCACTGGTGCTTGGTGTTTCGCACGCGTGAGAGCTGTGACTCGACCTGCATCGCCAGGCCCAGGTTGCGGGTTCGCAGGGCGCCATGAAGCGTCTGCGTCGCCTGCACCCACTCCTGGAAGTAGCGGATATACCAGTTGTGCAGGTTCTGAACTGGCGGGCAGGCGCGCGCAATTGGGCCGCATGAGTTCAGGAACTGGTTGCCAAGGTTCTGCTTCGCTGTGGCAACTTGTCCGAACCCCTGGGCGATGTGGCCGTAGCTGAGGAGGAACTGCATCGGGTCCTGCAAGCCCTGCAGACTCTGCGCGTTGCCCATCCAGCCGCCAGCCAGGTTCCCGATTTGCTGGTTGAGCTG
>DUUU01000553.1 GCA_012841485.1 Armatimonadota bacterium | reverse complement strand
CCGCGAGGCTGAGATCGACGAGGGCCGCGCTGGTGTTCCAGGCAACGCGTCGGATTGCGTTGTTGTAGCGGTCTCGCAGGGCCTGCACGCCACCATCCGCTGCGTAATGCTCGCGGGGGCGCGTGGCGTGGAAGTGGTCGTCGTCGATGGGTGCCATGGTGGTGAGGATCGGCACCGCGCCCAAAGCCCTCGTGCGCCGTACCGCCTCCGTCAGGGCCGCCTCGAAGCGCGCCAGGGGCACCCTGCTGTCTCGCGACGAATCCTTCTCCAGGTCATGGCGCCCGAAGGCAAGGAGGACGTGGCTGGGCCGGGCCGGGGCCACCTCCTGGTCCCACTTGCGCAGGCATTCCAGCACGTTACCGGCGCCCCCCTTCATATGGACCACCCGGAATGCAGCGCGCCCGTGGCGATCATCCAGGCTTGTCTGGAGGTGGCGCGCGTAGGCCATATCGCTCGCGCCGGCCGGATCTCCCGCGCACACGAAGACGGGAGGAGAGGCCGGTCGAGGGGCCGTCACCGGCAGGATCACCTCCGGGGGAGGCGAGCCGGGGAGTGGGGTGGGCGGAGCGCCGAAGTACTCGGCGACGGCTTCGGCGACGGCCCGGCCGACGGCTTCCTGGCAGCGCGGATCGATGAGGCGGATCCGATCCCGGCGCTGGCTGATGAAGCCGATCTCCAGGATCGCCGAGGGCATGTGCGCCCAGTGGTTCTCCCCATAGCGCGCATCCGTGCCCAGCGCCCCATGCGAGCGCCACTCCGGGTCCATCTTCTCGCGGATGGCGCGAACAACATGCGCCTCCAGCAGGCGGGCCAGGCGCTGGCTGTCGTGCTCGAAGCCGTTGGTTTTGTCGTAGAGCGTCAATGTGCCGGTGTTCGGACCGATGTTGCTGTGCAGGCTGATCAGCAGGTCGGCACCCAGGTAGTTGGCGTAGAGCGGGCGCGCATCGATGTCGGAATCAAAGTCCATGGGCAACGGCTGGTAGACCCAATCGGGCGTGCCGATGTCGCGCAGGTAGTATTTAGCGGCCTCCATCCACCTCGGGGCGCCGCTAATACCCGGGTCATTGGCCCCCTCGGGTGCCCGGGTCGTGTAGACGGTGGCGCCCAGGCCGCGGAGCTCGCGGCAGGCGTGCATCGCAAAGGCAACGTTCAGCCGGTCTTCCACTTCTCCCTCGAAGAAGGGACGCTGGTAGCGCCAGCGCCCGTTGCTCTGTCGCGTGAGGCCATGCCCCGGGCTGATCACGATCACCTTACCGGCGAGGGGGCCCTGGCGTAGGGGCGCTTCCGGCTGCGATTGAGAGGCATGGATCGCCCCTGCGGGCGCGCGGGTGGTCCCCGTGAGGCCGAGATGCAGGAACTGAGCCGCCAGAACGGCGCGCACAGGCGTGCCCTGAACTAGGATACGCGCGGCACGGATCTCCGGGAAGGATGCGAGTGTGGCCGTCACCTGCGCCACTGCGAGCCGGAGCGCCTCGGGCGCGATGGCGTGCGATAGGTCTACGACCGTCTCCGAGCCCCGTCGGGTGATCCCGAGGAGGCGTGTTCCCGTGGGAAGGGCGGTCGTCAGCGACCCCTTTTTCTCCTCCACGGTTGGGCCTGCCAGGAGCGCCTCCAGGGCGTGCGCCGGCGTCGCCGGGCCCTCGGGGCGGTAGACCGGGCGAAGGCGCGTGCCTTCCAGGAAGAAGACCGGTAAGGTGCCCGGCGGGGGCTCGACGCGCGCGAGTGTCGAGACGGGGTCGGGCGCCGTCTGATCCGCCGGCAAGGGCCCCGAGAGGCGCACATACAGACCCACGATCAGCAGAAGCAACCAACTCACTGCATCCCCCAAATGGGATTCCGAGAATAAGGGAGATCCCGGCTCGCGCGCGGAGCTAGAAGCTCCGCGCTGCTTCTGAGCAAAGCCCCTTCGGGGCTTCCCATCCCAGCCCACCGCCAGCACCGGTTACCCGCGGGTCCAGGCTAGCCCAGCCCGGCAGGGCTTCGCTCGCAAGCAGCGCGGCAATAGAATCTCCTCGCGCCGGGTTGCGGTAGGCAGCGATGCTTCAGATCGCCTCGGAATCCCGGCTCCCCAAAGGTGTACGACGAGATTATCCCCCCCTCGGTTGCCGCCTAACCGTGAGCGTCAGGCCAGGATTGCCGCGTGTGGAGAGAGAAAGGAGAGGCGAGAACTATGTCACACACCGATCTCTGGCTGCAGAACCCAAACCCTTTCGGCAGCGTGGCGCTGGCCGCCCTCGCTGCCGCGGCGCCCGTGCTCGTCTTCTTCGCCCTGCTGACGCTGTTGCGCGTGCGTGGCCACCTGGCCGGCCTGATCACCGCTCTCACCGCGCTGGTGGTTGCCGTGGGCGTCTTTGGCATGCCTCCCGCGCTGGCGGTGCTCTCGGGGGTATACGGCGCGCTGTATGGCCTCTTCCCCATCGGGTGGATTGTGGTCGCGGCCGTTTTCCTCTACCAGATCACCGTGCATACGGGGCTGTTCGCGGTGATCCGCGATTCCATCGCCTCGGTGACCGATGACCGCCGGCTCCAGGCGCTGATCATCGCCTTCTCCTTCGGGGCGTTCCTGGAGGGCGCGGCCGGCTTTGGCACTCCCGTGGCGATCTCGGGCGCCATGCTGGTGGGCCTCGGCTTCCGGCCGCTCTACGCGGCGAGCATCTGCCTCATCGCGAACACCGTGCCGGTGGCGTTCGCCGCGCTCGGCATCCCAGTCCTCGCCGCCGGGGAGGTGACCGGCCTCAGCCCCGTGGCCATCGCCCGGGTGATCGCCAACCAGCTCCTGCTCCTCTCTTTCATCGTGCCCGCCTGGCTCGTCTTCGTGATGGCGGGCTGGCGGGGCGTGATGGAGGTGGCGCCCGCGGTGGTCCTGAGCGGTGCCACCTTCGCGGGGATCCAATGGTGGACCGCGCACCAGCTTGGACCCTACCTGCCGGCGATCCTCGCCTCACTGGGGTCGCTGGCCGCGCTGGTGCTCTTGCTGCGCGTTTGGCGCCCGCGCACCGCGTGGCGCTTCCCCGAGGAGCCGCCCGCGACCTACCACGCCGGCCGGTGGAGCCGGGTCCAGCTCGTGCGCGCGTGGACGCCGTTCCTCCTGCTCACGCTTCTGATCGCCCTCTGGAGCGTCCGGCCGGTGGCGCGCCTGCTGGAGAGCGTCAGCGTGCGGATCCCCTTCCCGGGGTTGCACGAGGCGTTCATGGCCGCGGGGGCGGAGGCGCCTAGCGCGGTCATCTTCAAGCTGAACTGGCTTTCGGCGGCCGGAACGCCCATTTTCCTGGCCGCGGTGATCACCCTGGCGTTGCAGCGCGTGCCCCCGGCCAAGAGCGCGCGCCTCTTTGTTGAGACCCTCCGCACGCTCGCCTTCCCGCTGATCACCATCATGGCCGTGCTCGCGTTCGCGTTCATCGCGAACTACTCCGGCATGAGCACCGCCATGGCAATGGCGCTGACGGAGACGGGGAGCTTCTATCCCTTCCTCTCGCCGGTGCTGGGGTGGATCGGCGTCTTCATCACCGGGAGCGATACCTCGGCCAACGCGCTTTTTGGCAACTTGCAGGCATCCGCCGCCCGGGAGATCGGCATGGATCCCGTTCTGGCAGTGGCGGCCAACACCACTGGCGGGGTGACCGGCAAGATGATCTCGCCCCAATCGATCGCCGTGGCCACCGCTGCGGTAGGCCTTGCCGGACGCGAGAGCGAGATCCTGCGCCGGACTGTCTGGCACAGCCTGGCTTTCCTGCTGGCGATCAGCGTGCTGACCTACCTGCAGGCGAGCCTTCTGCCGGGCCTCGCCGCGCTGGTGCCTCTTTTCCCCGCGGCCTGGCCTCTCGGAGCGGGCGGCTGGCTCGTCCTGGCAGGCTTCGGAACCTGGAGAAGGAAGTGAAACGAGCTATCCGAATCGATCCTCACGACAATGTGGCGACCGCCGTGGAAGCCGTCGCCCCGGACGAGGAGGTCCGCGTCTCTGGTTCGGGCGAGGAGATCACGCTCGCGGCAAGAGAGGCGGTTCCTCGGGGGCACAAGGTGGCCCTCACGGCGCTTCGCGCCGGCGACCAGGTGGTGAAGTATGGCGAGGTGATCGGCCGGACGACTGGCGAAGTGCTTCCGGGCGATTGCGTCCACGTCCACAACATGGAGGCGATCCGCGGGCGAAGGAGGAGCGCGTGACCTTTCAAGGCTACCGCCGCTCGGACGGGCAGGCGGGCATTCGGAACCATATCCTCGTGATGCCGACCGTGATCTGTGCCAACCAGGTGGCGACCGCGATTGCAGAGGGGCTGCCGGCCGTCGCCATTCCCCACGTCTATGGGTGCAGCTTCGATGGCCGCGATAACGCTGCCCTCGAGTATACGCTGGTTGGCGTGGGGCGCAACCCGAATGTGGCCGCCGTTCTCGTGGTCACGCTTGGCTGCGAGACCGCCTCCGGGGAGAAGGTGGTGGAAGGCATTGCCGGAAGCGGCAAGCCGGTGGCCCGGGTGGATATCCAGGAGGAGGGGGGCACGCCGCGCGCGATTGCCCACGGGCGAGAGATCGTGGAGGGTTTTGCCCGGGAGATCGAGCGCCTGCGCCCAGAGCCGGTGCCGGTCGAGGAGTTGATCCTGGCGGTGGAGTGCGGCGCTTCGGATGCCTTCTCGGGGCTTTCGGCGAACCCCGCCGTGGGCGCCGCCGCCGACCTACTGGTCGAAGCGGGGGGCACGGTGATCCTCTCGGAGACCTCGGAGATCATCGGCGCGGAGCAGATCCTGGCGCGGCGCTGCGTCGATGCGGAGACGCGCGAGCGCCTCCTCAACATCGTGGAGCAGCAGGAGAGCGCATTCCGCTCCTTCGAGGAGCACGCGGGAGGCGTCTACATCGCGCCCGGGAATATCGCCGGCGGGCTTACCACGCTGGAAGAGAAGTCGCTTGGCTGCATTCGCAAAGGGGGAACCTCCCCGGTGCGCGAGGTCGTCGCCTTCGGAGAGCGCCCGAGCCGCCGGGGGCTCGTCGTCATGGATACGCCGGGGCACGATGTCGCGTCCATGATCGGCATGGTGGCTGGCGGGGCCCAGGTGATCTGCTTCACCACCGGGCGCGGCACGCCAACCGGCTGTCCCGTGGCCCCCGTGATCAAGGTCTGCAGCAACACCGAGACCTCGCGGCACATGGCCGATAATATCGACCTGGATGCCGGCACGATCCTATCGGGTGAGGAGAACATCGAGGAGGTGGGCCAGCGCATCTACGAGCGTGTTCTGGCGGTGGCCAACGGCGAGCGCACGTGCTCGGAGCTTCTCGGGCACGCCGAGTTCATGATCGGCCGCCGGCGTGAAATCGGGGCCTGCCCACGGGGGTAACCCTCAAGTCCTCCGAGAGAGCATCCTCGGTGGATGCGCGCCGGCCGGACGCGCCGGCGTCACGGCACGTGGCAACCGCCTCCAGCCCTCCCCGCGTGCGGAGAGGGCCGGGGGCGTTTCGGGTGCCGGAAGAGCGTGATCCCTGTGCTCACTTGCCCGCGGGCGCACTTCCTGCCATCTCAAGATACTCGCTCAGGGTGTTCAGGTTGCGGACAAAGGTGCCGCACTCGATGCGGCCCTTGTTCAGCCAGCGCCCCTTGGGATCTTGAGAGGCGATCACCGCCTCCACCCGTGGGGCGAGCGCCTTGGCGCGCGCCGCGCGCTGCTCCTGCGTGCTCTCTCGCGCACGCAGGATCGCTTCGCGGCCTTTCTTCTTCACCTCTTCATATGTGGCGATGAACCGGCGCACGCCATACTCTCCCTGGAAGGAGTAGTGCGTCGGGAGGTCGTGGTCGGTATAGACCAGCTCGTACTTCTTCGTGAAGTAGAGAGGCCGGTTGGTCTCGAGCTCATAGAAGCGTGCCCAGCGGTTCGGCGCGATCTGCGAGCGTT
>DUUU01000552.1 GCA_012841485.1 Armatimonadota bacterium | reverse complement strand
GCTGGCTTGCGCGTGCTGCGCCACTGCCCGGCAGAAGGCGGTGATCGCCGCCTCGGCCGTGCCGCGATTGGTGGTCGCGCCGCGGCCGGCTTTTCGCCGGCTGCCGTTGGCGGCGGATTCCATCGCCTTCCGGATCTCGCCACGCGACTGGCTCAGCATCTTCTGGATCTGACCATTCAGCGCGTCCATCTGCGCCTTCCGCTCGGTGCTGTCGCGGATCAACCGGTCGCGAGATTGGGTCGCAATCCGCTCCAGGCAGGCCAGCATGCGGCGGCAGCCTTCGTGGCGGTACTTCGGGTCGTTCACCAGCTCCGTCACCAGCTCCACCAGCCATGCGCTCATGTGCTCGATGCGCCGTTCAAGCCCCTTGCGGATCTCTTCCGGGTAGATGCCCAGCCCCCTGCGCTGGCGCACGTCCGGATTGGCCTCGTCGCCGGCGGAGATCCAGGGGGGGAGATCCTGCTGGATCAGCCTCTCCAGGGCGCGAATCGCGCTCTCGTTCATCGCCTGTTTGGCGGTGGCTTCAGCGCGGCGCACCATCTCGCCTACGGCATCGGTCGCGCTCCTCCCATGCTGGCTCTGGCCCTCTACCGCCAGTCCGGCCCGCACGCGATCGCAGTCCCAGTTGGCCTGGGCCATGCGGTTGATGGCCTCCTCGTGAAGCTCGCGATCATCGAAGACGGCCGCGGGATCCATCCACCCCGAGACGAGCTCCTTCGCCAGCCGATTGGCGCAGACGTGAAGCACCTGGTCCTTGGGGAAGCAGAGCGCCGAGAGGCCGAAGCTAAGGTACTTGGTGGGGCAGTCGAACTCATCGCGGCGCAGCCACTGCTTGTGGTTGTCGCGGTTCTCGCGCTTCTTGCTCGCGAACTCGTGCGTGAGATCGAGGAAGAGGTAGTGGCCGATCATCTGGATCAGCTTGTCCTCTCCGATCACGTCTCCCTCTTCGTTGCGCGAGTCCATCAGGTAGCAGAATGTGAAGGGGTCGTCGGGGTCGCGCAGCTCGGGCATGCCCGGCTGGTATTGGGCCACGAACTCGGTGGCCGGGCTGTTGAAGTGGTTGAGCTCCATCAGCGAGGCATAGGCGTTCGCCGAGTAGACGCCCACCAGGTCGCCGCCCACCGGTGGCAACAACAGGATACCAATCGTGTCGATGGTCTTCGCGCCAGCGGCCTGACTCAACTCGTTCTTGGCCAGATAGGCCAGGTCCAGGAAGATGCCGCTCCCCGTGCCCCCCATGAGTGAGGTGAGGATGTAGACCGAGATTCCGCCTTCGCTCACCCGGATGCCGTTTGCCGTCGCCTCCCGATACGCCTGATCGCTGGTGACGCGGTTCATCGCCGCGTAGAGACGCTCGCGAACAGTGGGGTAGTTCTCAAAGAAGGCGAAGCGCCCCCGCGCGCGCACCTGCCCCGCGCCCTGGTCCACGTTTGTGGTGAGGATCGAGCGCGGCACCCAGGGCGCCAGATGGGGGTAGAGGTGGGGCTCGCTCTCAAGACCGCGCCGGTACTTGGCGATGTTCTGCACCTGCATGAAGACGTACTCGTTGGGGGTCAGGTTGACCTCCTTCGCGTAGCGCACTTCATCCTTGAGTGGCGTCGTATCGAGCTGCAGGAACTGCACAATGGGGATCTTGCTCAGCGATCCGTACTTGTCGACGAGGCGCTTGCGCGCCTCAAGGATGATCCTCTGCCCGGTGCCCCCGGCGCCAATGATGATGCTCCTGGATACGCCCACGGCATCCAACTCCACGGCCATCGTCTGCTCCCCCCTGCTATGCCCCTCCCCCTCAATAGGGAGACTGGTGACTCTCGTCGAAGCTCACTTCCTCGGTTGCCGGCTGCTCCGCGACCGCCTGCGGGTCTGCGAAGAGCAAATCCACGCTCTTCTCGATGCCGGTCATCACCCGATAGCGCACGGTGATCGTCTGCCCCAAGCGGATAGGGATCGCATCTCCGCCAGGCACGGCCTCGATGCCGTCCACGTAAACCGCCACCGTCTCCTGGCCGGGCAGCGCCTCGAGGCTGAAGCTAAGGCCGCGCCGGTGGACTCGCGCCACCGGTTCCTTCATCATGGCGCCGGGGAGGGAAACCACCTGCCCGATACCGAAAGGCGCGCCTCCGATGGTGAACGACTCGTTCGGCTGCAGCACCAGATGCGTCTCCGCGCTGAAGGGGCTGGCCGTGCCATCCGGGGTGACGTTGCGAATCACAACGTTCATCGGACTGTTGGCGATCTGGCGTGCCTCTGCGGCGCGTCGCCACGCGCTTGCTCCCACCCAGCCGGCGCCAGCCAGCGCGACAACCGCCGCCGCGGCCACCAGCCACACCCAGGCCGGAGTCTTCTTCAGTGGCGGCAGCTCCTGCACGGCGCCCGTCTCGGAGATGTTGACGCCAATCCCGAAGGTGAGCCGGGTGCCGCCGCGAAACTTCTCGCGCAGGCGAGCGTAGTCGTTACTCTGCGGGGTGGAGGGCGCCTCCATCGTGCCGGGAATGTAGTAGTTCAGGTAATCCGGATAGAAGCGGTCCGTTTCACCCGGCGGGTCGTGCAGGTTGTCGCTCACCAGGACGCACACCTGGTAAGGACACTCCGACGGCTCCAGCAGCTTGAGCGCCTCGTGGTGCGCCCACCGGATGTTCGAGCCCACCGTGTTGCTGCTCACCGTCGGGATCCGGTCGATCACGATCTTCTT
>DUUU01000551.1 GCA_012841485.1 Armatimonadota bacterium | reverse complement strand
TCCCACGGATCCAGCCCGGATGCCGGCCAGCCGTGCAACTCGCACAGCTGCGCGATGGGCCGCAGGATGCGCGCGGCTGCATCCAGATACTCCTTCTTGGGCTCAACGCCGTGCGCCAGCAGGATCCCGTGGGTATACTCCAGGTTCCAGCGCGGGCCGGCCGCCGCCGGGTGTGGGTAGCCCCAGCCACCGCCCGGCTGCTGCACGCGCGCCATCCAGTCGTTTAGTGCCAGGATCGTCCGGCGCAGCCGGTCATCCTCCGGGGTATGGCGCAGCAGGTACGGGAGCGCGTTGGTGGCATACTGCACGATATACGGCTTCACGAAGGGCGTCTTATACCCCAGGGCGTCAATCCCGATATAGAGGTCATTCCCCACGGCGGGCTTGCCGCTCTCCGTGAAGAGCAAGTCCTCGCCCTGAGTTGGCTGGAAGCTCTCATATAGGCGCTGGGCATTCTCCAGGTGCTTGTGCTCGCCGGTGTACTCGTACATCTTCACCGCGTCGGCCACGACGCCGATGGTGCGCGTGTAGCTCAGGCCGGCGTTCTGCCGCTGGATGGACCACTCCGCGGCGGCCTCGGCCGCGTGCCGGTAGCGTGGATCCCCCGTCTCCTCATACATGAGCCAGAAGTTGCTCCAGCCCTTATGGACGTAGATGGGTGTATTATCAAAACGCGGGTTGAAGGTGCCCGGGCCATGACCCGGCTTGCCCCTCCAGGCGTTCCCGCGCCGGCACGCGCCGTAGAACTCCGGATTGGGCCCCCAGTACATCCCCAGGTCAAAGTAGTTGCGGCACCAGTCGTGGGCCACACGCCACATCCGGGGGTCGCCGCCGCGAAACCAATCTTCCCAGACATAGAGCGCGTGGTTGAGGCGCACCGGGGAGGTGTAATCCGGCTTTGCCTGGAATGGAGCCCATCGCCACGGCATCGATCCGAGGTCATCGCCCTTCATCTGCATCTCTTGCAGGGCAAAGATGAACTTCTCGACGCACTGGCGCAGCGCCGGGTGCTTCCCCTCCAGCGGCGGTCCCGTGTGGTACACCGCGTCGTAGGCCCGCCAGTCGGCATGGCCAAAGAGCGGCGCATCCAGCTGGGCAGCCAGTTGCGCTCTGCCGACGGGCGCAACCACCAGCTCGCTGAAGCGCCAGGCGCCCTCCTGGATCATCAGCCCCTCGGTCTCCAGCTCCTTCACCGGTTCGTTGCGGTTCGAGCGCACCACAACCGCCCCATCGGCCTGGGTTACCTCGAAGCTTCCCCGGTTCTGGCGCAGTGCCAGGGGATTGGTCACGCAGACGGGGGTGGCATCGCCCAGGGTGAACGCGGCCATCAGGTCGGCATTGGCCTCATCGGCAAACCGCGAGTTGGGGTCGCGCCCCAGGAAACGCGCCGGCGCTTTGAGCGGCTCCGACACCCGTGCGCCGGGAGCCATCAGCCGCCAGCCGAAATCTGGCGTCCAGTGGTCGCCCTTCGGCTTCGCCTGGATGCGATGGGTGAGGCGCAGCTCGCCGGTCCGGAGCACCTGCACGTCCACCTGCTGGCCCCACACCTCGCCCGGGCGGTCATACCGCAGCCAGGTGAAATACGGTCCAGATTCGATGACCTGCGTGGAGACCTTCCCCTCGGCTTTCACCGGGCCAAACGGATCGATGGCGGCCAGGAGCGTGCCATCGGCGCGGCGCAGTTCGATGCGGTCGATTCCGGGGGCCACCTGCCAGCGGTCGGTGACAAGTGTGCCGGGAGCCTTTCCATCGAGCGCCACTTGCGGAGCGCCGGAGCCATAGAGGCCCTCGACCGACTCTCCTGCGCCCAGGTTCACGGGGAAGCTGAGCATGACGCGCCGGGGAGCGCCATCCGGGTGACGTGTGATCACTCTCGCCTGCGCGGGCAACGGCTTGCCCCCAAGGAGCACCCGTGCTGGCGGCTGCGGGGGGAGAGCCCCCGGCGGGACGGGCAGCGAGACCCGTGCCACAGTCGCCACCGGCTGCGGGGCCGGATTCGTAAGCGTGAAGCGAACCTCCCCTGCCCTGGCCGCGGTGGTCGCACCCAGCGCCAGCCCAATTGCCACGATCCTTCCGCAGTACCTACCGGTTTGCCACAGCATCGCAAGACCTCCTCGCCGATTCGATCCTCGGCACCCCATAGTTCCTCCCATCCCGCGCAGGATCCTGGCGCCAGCCTTCTCCGTTCCCGTTGACACCCTTGCCCTTTCAGGTGTATGATCCGCCCGATGGCGCCCATCGGTTGATGGAATGCCGGGTATCCGCGCGGCGGCCGGGCGCTGGGAGTGTAACAGAGCGAGGGAGACGAGGTCATGTGGAGAGGGATTCGATGGGGAGCCATTGGCCTGGCGGCCGTGACGGCGGGTTCGTTCACCTACGGCCGAGGCCGCTGGGCATCCGGCACGCGCAAGGTGCGTGCCCGGCTGGAGGCCGCGCGAGAACCAATTGAATCGGCGGTGTTCCACGCGCCCGAACTGGATGGCCTGCCGGAGCCGGTACAGCGCTACTTCCAGGCCGCCTTGAAGGATGGGCAGCCAATCGTGAGCGCGGCCAGCATGGAGCAGACCGGCCACTTCAATCTGGGCGAGCGTGGGGAGAACTGGAAGCCGTTCACTGCCTCTCAGCGCGTGATCACCCGCCGGCCCGGCTTCGATTGGGATGCGCGCGTTGCCCTGGCGCCTGGGCTTGCGGTCCACGTGCGCGACGCCTACGTCGCCGGAGAGGGCCTCCTCTATGCGGCACCACTCGGGCTGTTCACCGTCATGGATGTGAGCGGCCAGCCAGGCGTCGCCGAGGGGGAGTTGATGCGCTTCTTCGCCGAGGCCGCCTGGTATCCCACCGCGCTCCTTCCCAGTCAGGGCGTGCGCTGGGAAGCGATGGACGACCGCACCGCGCGCGCCACGCTGGCCGATGGCGAACTGGATCTCACGATGACTTTCGGCTTCAATGACGAGGGGCTGATCGAGACGGCACGCGCCGAGGCGCGCGGCCGGATGGTAGGCGACACCGTGGTGCCTACGCCGTGGGAAGGCCGCTTCGGGGAGTACGCCACGCGCGACGGCATGCGCGTTCCCCTCTATGGCGAAGTGGCCTGGATTCTCCCCGAGGGGCCCCGGCCCTACTGGCGCGGGCATATCACCAGGGTCGCCTATGAGTTGGCCCAGTGAGCGCGCGCGCACGACACGGATAGGAGCATGGAGAGCTGGCATTATGCCGGCCCCCAGGTATCGAGGAGAAAGATGCAGATCACCGCCCGAATCGCCGGGCACGGCGAGATCCCGCTGCTGGTCGACCTCATGGAGGAGTTCTACGCCGAGTCGGGCTACGCCCTGGACCGCGAGTGGTCCAGGGCCAGCTTCCGCCACTTCCTGAGCGACCCATCGCTCGGGCGCACCTGGGTTCTGTTCGACGGCACGGAACCCGCGGGCTACGTCGTTCTAACGGTGCGCTTTGCCATGGAGTACGGCGGCCTGGAAGGCTTCATCGATGATCTCTTCGTCCGCCCGGCGCATCGCCGGCGTGGCATCGCCCAGCACGCCCTCAACACCCTCCTCGATGAATGCCGGAGGCGTGGCATTCGCGCGCTCCAGGTGGAAGTGGACCGAGACAACGCCGCCGCCTATGCGCTCTATGCTTCTTTCAACCTGCGCCCCCGGGATGATGACCGCGTCACCCTCGTGACCACGCTCTACGATAGGCACGAGGAGTCCCCCGCGTCTCTGAAAGGAGGCAACGTTGGCTGCTGAATCGCCTATCGCTGGTGAGATGTGGCCCGCGCTCCCCCCGCTCCCCGAGGGCGAGTGGCCGGCCCAGGGCGAGTGGACCTATGAAGAGTATCAGCGCCTGCCCGAGGTGCCTGCTCGCCGCTTTGAGGTCCTCTGCGGCATCCTGTGGACGACCCGCGCGCCGATGATCAGCCATGAGACGGTGGTACACCGCGTCGCCTGGGAGCTGGAGCGATATCAGGAAGGCGCTCCGGGCGACCTCGTCCTCTCCGCGCCCACCGAAGTGCTCCTCCGGGGCCTGGCCGAGCCGGTGAAGCCGGATCTCTGCTACATCCGCGCGGAGCGTGCGCACCTTGTCTCCGGCCAGCTCGTGCATGGCCCGCCGGATCTGGTGGTGGAGGTGCTTGCCCGACGGACCGGCCGCCTCGACCGGCGCATCAAGCGCGTGGTATATGAGCGCGGCGGCGTGCCGGAGTACTGGATGGTGGACCCTCGCCAGCGCACCCTCTCCGTGCTTGCCCTCGAAGAGGGCGCCTATGCTCTGATCGGCGAGTACGCGCCGGGCGATGCGGTCGCCTCGCGCATCCTGCCCGGCCTACAGTTCCCCGTCGGGCGGATCTTCGGGCGGTAGCAGGGCCTACCGCCCTCGCCGGCCTACGGGCGCCGGCAGGTCACGCGGTCGCCGACGAGAGCGTGTTTCGATACCCGCGCCGGGCCATCTCTGCTACCAGCGCGGAGACGTCGATCTCGCGCAGGCCCACGCCCCCGCGCACCGCCGCCTCGGCGGCCAGGGCGGCTGCCTCTCCCATCGCGAAGCAGTCCGCGATGATCCGGTAGCTGGCCTGCGCCTCGTGATCTCCGCCGATGCACCGTCCCACCACCAGGATCCGCTCCAACCCCTTCGGCAAGAGCGCCCCATAGGGAATCTCGTAGGGCTGGATCCGCTCCACGATGATCGCCGGGTCTTCCGGCACGCGCTTGTGGATATCGATCGACTGCGTCACCGTGAAGAGGCCATCGGGCCGGGAGCGCCCGGCGCGCAGGTCCTCGACGGTCACCCGGGCATCGCAACAGATCCGGCGCGACTCGCGCACCCCGGGCAGGCCACCGAAAGGACCAAACTCCAGCTCCGCGCCGATCTCCGTCTGACGCATCAAGTTGAACAGCTCGACCGTCTGCTTGCGGAGCGCGACGAGCGCCGCCGAGAGGCTCTCGGCGTTGAGCGGATTGTAGCCGTACACGTGGGGAGTGCCGAACAGGAGCCCGGCGCGCGTGCCCACCTGCCGCCGGATGTAGCCGTTGTCGTAGACAAGCTGGCACTCCGGGTCCACCCGGCGGAGCATCGGTAGGAGCTCGTCACGGAGGTGGACCCGGTCGCGCGGGAAGCCCTGCATGGCGTGCGTGAGGGAGATCGACTGGAGCGCCCCATCCCCCTCGCGCCCGAGCTCGAAACTCGCGCCGGCGAAGGCGGCCACATCACCATCGCCCGTGGCATCCACCACGATGCGGGCGCGAATCGCGTGCCGGCCCTGCTTCGATTCGACGATCACTCCCTGCAGCTCTCCCTCCTCTACGATGGGCGCCGCCACCCGGCAGAGGTAGAGAGGGAGCACGCCGGATTCCTCGATCAGGGAGTCGAGGTAGGGCACCACCCGGAAGGGGTTGTAATAGGGCCGCACCAGGATCCCATACGCGGTCAGGTGCTCGTAGAACTCCCGCGCAAACCCGCCCTTATTGTCGAAATCGTTGGTCCACTGCGTGACGTGCGTGACCATCCCGCCCGGCTGCGCAGTGTTCTCAACCAGCACGACGGAGAGTCCCAGGCGCGCGGCACACACGGCGCACGCCACGCCCGCCGTGCCGCCTCCCGCGACCACCACGTCGGCCTCGTGCGTCACCGGTATCTCTCGCGCAGGCTCGCGAATCGTCTCTCCCATCGCTCACTCCTCTTCACGCCAGGGTGCCCCCCTACCAGGCACCCGCCGCAACCCTACC
>DUUU01000550.1 GCA_012841485.1 Armatimonadota bacterium | reverse complement strand
TGGCGTTGGGTCACGTCGCGGTGGTCCAGGAACATCTGGCGGTCCTCATCGGTTGTGGCCTCATCGGCCATATCTTTGAGGGCGGGCAGTAGCCCCGCCTCCATGGCGATGGCGTCATCGATGTAGCGGTGAAGTCGCTCTAGTGGCTCCATACTCTCTCCCTCCCATGCACCACCTGGGCTTCCCAGGCGTTCACCGCCGGATTTGCCCGCGTTCGGGCCGCACGAAACCTGCTGCCGGGCGGGATGCGCGGCGGAGAAAGCGAGCCGGCGCACGAAACGGCTTCCATCGCCTTCCGTGCGCGGGGCGCACTTCAGCGATAATAGAAACGGGGGCCTCTCGAGGGAATGCGCAACAGCGCATCGCGGGCGTGTCGGGCGGCGCTGCTGTTGGGATCCGTCCTGATGCATTGAGACCATGCTTCAGCGGCGCCTTCATGATCCCCCGCGTTGAACGCCGCCACGCCCCGTTCATAGTGGGCCGCGGCCAGGGAGTGCCGGGCGTCGACTGCCACCGGATCGAAAGGCGCGTTCTTGAGGACCCACTCCCACTCGGCGATGGCGCCCTCGACGTCGTTGGCGTTGTGCAACGCCATGCCGAGCCCGTGATGGGCGACGGCCGATTGCGGGTCAAACTGCAGCGCCCGGCGGTAGTACTGCACGGCCTGAGCGGGGCGACCCCGGAGGCGCGCGTTCCCCAGGTTGATGCACGCTGCGGCGGCGTTGCCGCGCGCGATCTCGGCGGTCCGGCTGCCGGGCGCGGCCTCCATGGCGCGCTGGAACTCCGCCAGGGCGTCCTCATAGCGTTGGCGCTCGAAGAAGCTGACCCCCGCTTGCACATGTTCCACGGCGCGCGTCTCGCGGACACGCACCTGGTAACTCTGATACGCTTTGTTGCCAGCCCAGATGAAGAGGACGCATGCCAGGCTGAGGAGGATGGCGATGACGAGGAGGGAGAGAAACTGGCCGTGACGCTTGAGCGTGCTGGCGAACCACGAGGGCCGGCGGGGGATATAGAGGGGGGGCGGATCCTGCTGCGTGGGCTCCGGGCCAGAAGGGGCGGGCGCCGGCGAGGCGACGTAGGCGAGCGATGGATCGCCTGGCGGGAGAGTGCGCTGAGCGCCAGAGCCGGCGCGCGGACTCGCTGAGAGTGCGCGGGCATTGGCCAGCGCGTCGCGCAGGGCGGCCGCCGAAGGGAAGCGGGCTTCGGGCTCCTTCGCCATCGCGCGCAACACCACCTGCTGCACCTCGAGCGGCACGCCCACGAGCGGGGGCGGCTCCTGATTGATGATGTTATAGGTGATCGTGACGACGCTGTCCCCCGTGAAGGGCTTGCGCCCGGCCAGCATCTCATACAGCGTGACCCCAAGGGAGTAGATATCGGTGCGCGCGTCGAGCGGCTTTCCGGCGATCTGCTCTGGCGACATGTAGCTCGGAGTGCCGAAGACCTGCCCGTCACTGGTGATCGAGGGATCCGCGGCAATGCGGGCGATCCCGAAATCGGTGAGCTTGACGACATCCCCGGGGAGGATGTGGATGTTATCCGGCTTGATATCGCGGTGAATGACGCCGCGCGCGTGCGCGTGATGGAGACCCTCGCACACCTGCAGGGCGATCTGGCGGGCGCGCTCGACCGGCAGCGGGCCCTCCATCTGGAGGACATCCCGGAGCGGCTGGCCCTCCAGATACTCCATGGCGATGAAGTAGCGATCCCCCTCGTTGTCGACATCGAAGATGGTGACGATGTGCGGATGGGGGGAGAGAGCTCCTGCGGCCCGGCCTTCGCGCCGGAAGCGTTCGATCCGTTCGCGCCGCGCCTGTCCTACCAGCCCAGGGGGAATTGCCAGCTCCTTGATCGCGATGCGCCGGCCTGTCTGGGGGTCGTGCGCCTCATAGACGATGTCGTTGCTGCGCGCTATCTCCCGGATGATCTGGTAGCGTTTCAGCGTGTTGGGAGCCATGGGATCCGAGCCGGCTAACGCCACGGAAGCGGGAAGCGGCGTCGCTTCTCACCCTCAGCCGGGGGAGAAGAGGGCGCTTCCGGCGCGGGCTCTTCGCCCGGCTCTGCGGGCTCAGCCGCAGGGTCGAAGGGTTTCACCGCATCTACGCGAATGATGAGTACCGTGATGTTGTCACGGCCCCCCCTGTCATTGGCCGCATCCACCAGCTCCATGCAAGCGACGGAGGGCGCCGAACGCCTGGCGAGAAGGGCGATCTCCGAGTCGTCGAGGTGCCCGGTGAGCCCGTCGGAACAGAGGAGGATCACATCGCCAGGCTGGATCCTTTCGCGGAAAAGGTCCACCTCCACGCTTTCCTGGGCGCCGAGCGAGCGGGTGATGACGTTACGGAAGGGCGAGCGCGCCGCGGTAGCGGGATCCATCGTGCCAAGGCGCACCTGCTCCGCGATCCAGGAGTGATCCTGGGTGATCTGGCGGATCTCGCCGTCGCGAATGAGATAGAGGCGCGAGTCGCCCACTTGCGCGGCGATCAGGTACTCCTCGTGGAGGATCGCCCCGGTGAAGGTGGTGCCCATCCCCGAGCGTCCGGGGATGGCCGCGGCCGTGTCGAGGATGAGGGCGTTGGCATACTGGACCGCGGCCGTCAACGCTGTCTCCGGAGCATCGGTGGTGTTGGCATAGTACTTCTTGATGATGCTCTTGAGCGCCAGCTCCGAGGCGATCTGCCCGGCGGCATGCCCGCCCATGCCATCACAGACGGCGTAGAACCGACCGCGCGCGGCCAGCACCGCGGGCTCCTCCGGCTCCAGGAAGTCGAACTTGTCCTCGTTATTCTCGCGCACACGCCCCAGATCCGTCTTGGCGGCGAACGTCACCTCGGCGTGCCACTCGGGCGCTTGCGCTTCGAGCTTGGCCCAGCCCTCCCGGAGAGCGTGAATCTCAAGAGGCGCCGTGATCTCGTTCTCCTCGCCTCCGTGCCTGGTCTCTAAGGGTGCACTCTCCATGTGCGGACACTCCTTGCCAGCCGGTCGCTACAGCTCTCAATAGGTATGATACATTATCTCCCGGGAGATGTAAAGGAGAGGGGGGATCCGGGCGGGTGCTCTACTCTCCACGGATCCACCCCTCTCATGGGGCCTCACCGGACTGCGAGGCGCGCGCCGCGCTTCTCCACCCGGCGGTTACAGACGAGCGACGATGCCGGCAACGTACTCATAGGTTTGCCTGGCGCGGCTGTTGATGTCGTCCCACGTGGTGCCACCCAGACACTCAACGTAGAGGGGACCGCGGAAGCCGGCCTCGGCGAGCGAGCCGAGCACGCTGTCGAACTTCACCCAGCCCGTGCCAGGGAGGATATTCACATCCGGCTTGCTATCGACCACCACGCAATCCTTGATAATGCAGATGCTCACGTGCTCCTTGATGGCGTGCACATCCGGCTCTGGCCGCTGCTCGCCCTGGGTGTAGTAGATGATGTTGCCCGGGTCATAGCAGATGGAGAAGTTGGGGTGATCTACCGCCTCAACGACCGTGCGCATCAGCTGGCCGGTGAGGCCATTGCCGCCGTGGGGCTTCATCACCAGGCGCACGCCCTTCGCCGCGGCATAGGGCGCGCACGCCCGGAAGAGCGCGTTGTACTTCTCATACAGCTCTGGTTGGCTGCAGCCGCAGTTCATCGCCCAGGTGACGCCCGCGGCGGCGGCCACATCAATCGTCTTGCGGTAATCGGCAATCGCCTCCTCGAGCGGATCGCTCAGGCGCATGCGGGTGATCAGCATCGATGGCTCGAGGCCGGCGGCATCGACCACTTTCCGCACCGCCGCGATCTCCTCCGGGGTACTCTCGGCGGTGAGCGGTACCTTCCCGCCGTGGGCAAAGGGGGCGACATCGGTGTAGCCGGCCGCGGCGATGGCGCCGCACGCCTCCTCGAAGCTCCACTGGTTCCAGGGACGAGTCGTAGCTCCCAATGCGAGTTGCATGGATCCTCCTCACGGCGCCGATCCGAGGGGGCCAGCCGGCCCGGCGGGCGATAGGCACCCGCGTCTATCGATGGGCGCTAACGGAGCATTCCCGCTATGCCAGCGGATACCTTCCGGGGAATCGGGGCCGGGGCTCGCTGCGGCGGGCGGGTTGGCGCACCCCGCGCATTGGGGTGATCTACGCGCGCGTAATCAGGGCTGCGCCTGGGAAGCCGGCCGGCTCACGGCTGCTTGGGAGGCTCGTCCGGCGCTTCCAGGCTCGTCAGCTCGTCGAACATGCGCTCGGCGATGTCGCGCGAGGAGACCGCGTACTCTCCTCGCTCCAGGCGGGCGCGTATCTCGGCGGTGCGGGCTTCGCGCGTTTCGGGCAGGGCGAGGATGGCGTCCTTGACCTTTTGGACCTCGCGAGCGCGTTGAGAGATCTCCGCGGAGTCTTCCGGGCGCGCGGCGGGGGCGGCGCGCCGCGCTGTTGGAGCCTGTGCTTCTGGCTCCGGGTGGTGCGTCGAACCAATGGAAGCGATATCCTCAATGCGCATCGGCGCTCTCCCTGGGTAGGGCGAGGGTTACACAGCTTTGGGCCGTCCCTGCGGGGAGAGGGGGCCCGTGCTTTCCTACCCACTCGTTCTCTAGATTGGCCCTGGCGCGCCACTTTCCTGCTTCGATCCGACAACTTTCCTAACCCCCGGCTCCTTCCCTGCCTTCCGACCCTCGCCTCCCCCAGTGAAGGGGAGCTACCGCGCGGCAGTGGCGGCGGTCTCCAAGGACTCTGATGCTTGAGCCGCAGGTTCCTATGCCTCGTGACTAGACTCCTTACCACGGTAGTGGCCGTGCCACAGGCGGGCGCGATCAATCGCGAGCCGCGCCTCAGCGAGTTCCCGCGCGGCCTGCACCACGGCGCTCGCCTGCGCTCCGACCATACCGTCGAGGGTCGCGCGGCGGGCATCCTCGTTGCTGCCAAGCGCCTTCACGCCGCCAGCGGCCGCGTGCGGACCCTCCGGGTC
>DUUU01000549.1 GCA_012841485.1 Armatimonadota bacterium | reverse complement strand
TCCTCATCGCGCCGGCGCTCGTCGCAATTCCAGCTGTTGTGGCAGTCCCACGCAAGGCCCCATCCCGGCACACCCAGGAGGTCCAGAATCGCAAGGACCTCATCTGGTGTGACGCCGCAGTTCTCGAAGGCGAGGGTGAGCCCTGCCTGCCGGGCCCGCTCGGCGAGGGGAGCGAAGCGGTCCAGGACCTGCTGCTGCAGGTCGGATCGGTGCGCGAGAAGCCCGGACTCGTCCGGCGCGGGCTGCCAGTAGAAGAAGGCGCGCACCAGGCGGCAATCGAGGGTATCCGCCGCGCGGATGATCCCCTCCAGCTTCTCCTCCTCTGCTTTGCATCGCTCGGGACCGGGCAGGTGTACCTTGGCCAGCGAGGACTCCAGGCAGCCTACCTTCATGCCGTGGGCATCAAGTAGCTTGCGCAGCCGCGGCAGCTCCTCGGGAGGCAGCGCCTCGGCCGGCTTGCCAAACACCATGTTGCGCAGGTCCACCGCGTGGAGGCCCCACGATTTGATGATGGGCAGTCCCTCGGTGATATCGACACGTAGCTCGTCGGTGAAGATTGACGGAAACATGCTCTCTCCAAGTGGCTTCGATGATAGTCCTTACCAGGCGGAATGGGTGGGTGAAGAGGCGGAAACAGACGTGCCATGGAGTGGCTGCTCGCGTCACTCACCCATTCCGCAATCCGGTCAGCTTGCGTAGGCCGATTCGGGCAGATCCATGGCGAGGAAGCCCTCGATCTGCGGGATGTCGGCTATCAGGCGGCGGCAGGTGTTACCCTCGTTCACCCAGAGGGTGAGTGGTGAGGGCCCATCCGTCACGCCGGAGAATTCACAGTGGAGCCCGGCTTCGGTGATGTCGGCATAGGCCAGGCTGGAGTCGAGGATACGTTTGCAGATCACGCTCACCTGCTCGCGCTCGGCGGGTATCCAGTCGCAATCGGAGATCCCGCGGATGATCTCCTCGACGATATACTCCCACTCTTCCAGGCTGATGCAGTCGATCCGCTCCTCGTGACAGAAGATCTCGCCAAAGGCGAGGTTGTCCAGCTCCAGCTTCAGGTTGGCTATTCCGCGGGCGATGGCGGCATCGGGGCGCGAGCGGTCGGACTCGCCGTAGAAGGGGGTGTGTCCGTGCAGAATGTCGGTGATCATGTAGGTGCCGCCGAGGTGCGAAGGCGCCGAGCCGATGAAGGTGAAGCCAGGGTGGTGGGGGCAGCGGTCGAGGACGAGACCATGGCGCCCGTTGGGGCCGCGCACGCCGTATGGCCTGGGCCGCCACGGGGGCTGATTGCCGTAGAGCTGACCGACGACGCTGTTGTTGCAGGGAAACTCCACGCCGCGTTCCAGGAAGAGAGGCACGGCGCGCCAGCCGATCTCCCCAAAGTGCGAGTTCAGCACGCGGCTGTGCCGGATGCCGGCGCGCGCGAAGGCATCATCCATGCGCTTGAAGTTGCGGCGCACCGTCTCATCATCCAGATCACGCCCGGTCTCGTGATCCATCGAAAGGCCCTCGAAGGCGGTGTGCTTGCCGCCGTTGGAGAGGTCGGGCTTGTCTGGGAGTACGCCATAGGGCCGCCACTTGGGGCTCGCCTTGTAGAAATCGTCGCGGAAGGCGTGCATGGAGAAGTCGGCGCCGCCCTTCTCAAAGAGGCGCCGGGCCGCGGCCCAATCGGTAGGCCCCATCTCATCGATAAAGAGTCCGAGGTTTGGGCCGATGCCGTG
>DUUU01000051.1 GCA_012841485.1 Armatimonadota bacterium | reverse complement strand
TCCGGGAGCGCCGGAGGGCCTGGACGAGCCCACCGTCTGGCTGGATCGAGCGACCGTTGTCGAGGTGCGCGCGCCGGCATCGGGGCTCTTTGTCGAGGCTGGGCTGGAGACGTGCGACTGGGTGGAAGCCGGCCAGCCACTGGGACACCTGCTCTCGGACGTGGATCTCAGCGTGACGCCCATCCTGGCTCCGGTGAGCGGCCGTCTCCGCGGCTACGGCTGCCACCGGATGCACGCCGATGTGGCTCTCCCGGCGATGCACCCCTACGCGAGTGAAGGCGACAGCCTGGCGGTTATTGCTGCCCCTGCCGGGGAGTGAGGTGTCGGGGAAGGTTCTCGGGCCTGATTGGCGTATCCTGGGTGTGAGCGAGCCGGCCGGGGCACATCCCGGGGCACGCCCTCACCTGCCGAAAGGAGAAGATGGGATGAGGATCCATGGTCTGCGGATTCTGATGGGGCCATGCGTCCGCGGTGTGGCCTGTCTGCTGGGCCTGGCGGCGTGGCTTCTTCCGGGGGCCGCCATGGCGCAGATGCAGCGAAATGAACAGGCGATCCGTGATGTTCGCCTCGGTAAGATCCAGGAGGCGAAAGCCTCGTGGTGGGGTTTCGACTCGCAGGATTCGACGCGGATGTTGCAAGACGCCATCAACTCGGGCGCGCGCAAGCTGGTCGTGGACAACGTGGGCAAGCCGTGGATCGTGACGGGGATCGCCCTGGCAAGCAACCAGGAGATCCTTTTCGAGAGAGGCGTGGAGGTCCTCGCCAAGAAGGGCGCTTTCAAGGGGAGGAACGACTCGCTCTTCTATGCGGACCTGAAAGAGAACATCACCCTGACCGGCTATGGCGCGACGCTGCGGATGCGCCGGGCGGATTATGACGGCCCGGAGTATGAAAAGGCGGAGTGGCGCCACTGCCTCAGCTTCAGGAGCTGCAGCAACATCAAGGTGCATGGCCTGACGCTGGCCGAAAGCGGCGGCGATGGCATCTACCTGGGCACGGCAAAGTCGGGCGTCACGAACAAGGACGTGCATATCAAGGATGTGGTGTGCGACCGGAACTATCGCCAGGGGATCAGCGTGATCACGGCCGAGAACCTCTTGATCGAGAATACGGTGATGAAGGACACGGCTGGCACCGCGCCGCAGGCGGGGATCGATTTCGAGCCCAACCATCCCAGTGAGCGCCTGGTGAACTGTGTGATGCGCAACTGCATCACCCAGAACAATAAGGGGCATGGCTACGTCCTCTACCTACCGCCCCTGAAGGCAACCTCGGAGCCGGTTTCGGTCCGCTTCGAGAACTGCAGGGCGATTGGCGACCAGCTCTCGTCTGCGTGCGTGGTCACCGCGAACACTCCTGATGGCGCCGTGAAGGGGACGATCGAGTTCATCAACTGCCACTTCGAGGCGAGCAAGGGCGCGGGAATTAACGTGTCTGACAAGCCTGCGAATGGCTGCCGGGTTCGCTTCGAGAAGTGCACCGTCGTGAACCCTGCGGCGGAAGCGGCCAACCAGGCGCCTATTGTCCTAATGGCCCGCCAGGGCGCTGGCGACCCGATTGGCGGCGTGGAGTTTGACAGGTGCGTGATCCGCGATTCGGTCGACCGCGTTCCGATGAAGTATGTCGATTCGGCTGGCGGCGTGGGCATCGAGCAGGTGACGGGAACGCTTCTCTTGGAGAAGGACGGGAAGCGCCAGGAGGCGCCGCTTACGAAGGAGCTGCTGGCCCAGTGGATGCCGATCATGCGGCTTCGCGTCCTCCCGCGCTTCGAGATGAAGGGGGTCACCTTCAAGCCGCTTGAGGAGGCTGTGCCGGCCGAAAAGCGCAACTTCGCTTTGGCTCGCCAGCGCCGGGGTGGCAACTATGTGCTGTATGCCCGCCAGGGCGACGAGGTGAGCCTCCGCTTCACCTACGGGCAGGTCGGGAGATACTCCGGCAGGACGATGCCGGTCATGGTGACGGGGCCCTCGGGCCAGGAGGTCCAGCGCGCCCAGGTGGCGTTCAAGGAGGAGGGCGAGGTGCGCTTCACGGCGCCGGAGACCGGTCTCTACCGCGTGAAAGCAGAGCCAGGCGGCAACTACGCGCGCTTGCTGGAGGCCTCGCACGCGGTGAGCCTCAGCGGCGAGGATCAGCCGATCCGGCTTTACCTTTCGCCGGGCAATTACTACTTCTGGGTGCCGGAAGGTGTCTCGGAGTTCGCGGTTCGCGTCTTTGGCGAGGGCCTCGGCGAGGCGGTGAAGGCCACGGTGCTGGATCCCAACGGGAAGGTCGTCCAGGAGGTGGACAACGCGGCGCAGACGCACCAGTTTGAGGTGAAGCTGGCGAAGCCTTCGGCGGGTGAGGCATGGTGCCTCCGCCTGGAGAAGCCATCGCAGCTGGCGATGGAGGACCACTACGTTGATCTGCGCGTGGTGCCGCCTTTCCTTGCCCCCTCGAAAGAGGCGCTACTCGTCCCGGGGAAATGAGAGCGGGCAGGAACCCCCTCCACTCCCGCGAACAGAGTCTGGGAATGGAGGGGGTTCCTGTCTCCCTCGCAATGTGATGCCGGTCTGGAGGCCTGAACGATGACAACGCGGATGCAAGCAGTTCGAGACGAGTTCGCGCGCGTGTTTAGTGGCGAGTGCACGCTGGTGCGGGCGCCCGGTCGCGTCAACCTCATCGGCGAGCATACCGACTATAACGAGGGCTTTGTCTTCCCCGTTGCCATCGACCGCGAGGTTCGCTACGCCGTGAGCCCGCGGGATGACCGCAAGGTGGTCCTCCGCTCGCTCAACTTCGACGCCGAATCGGAGTTCTCGCTCTCCAACATCACGAAAGACGCGGATCAGCCCTGGAGTAACTACGTGCGCGGAATCGCCGCCGTTCTCCAGGAGGCAGGGCACGTCCTGCGCGGGATGAACGCGGTGATCGAGGGGGATGTGCCCCTCGGCTCGGGGCTCAGCTCTTCCGCCGCGATGGAGATCGGGGCGCTCCTCGCCTTTGAGGCGGTCTCTGGCTTCCAAATCGAGCCCGTCTCCGCAGCACGGCTAGCCCAAAAGGCAGAGAATCAATTTGTGGGCGTCAACTGCGGCATCATGGATCAGTTTATCTCCCGTCTCGGGAAGAAAGGGCACGCGCTCCTGATTGACTGCCGCTCGCTTAGCTACGAGCCGGTGCCCGTTGGCGGAGACGAGGTACGCATCGTCGTCGCCGACTCGAAGGTGAAGCGGGGCCTGGTCGACTCCGAATACAACAAGCGGCGCGCCGAGTGCGAGCGCGCGGTGGTGCTCCTCTCCGGGCGCCTCTCGAACATCGGTGCCCTGCGCGACGTCACCCCCGAGCAACTGGTGGCCCACGCGGATCTTCTGGCAGATGTGACGCTCCGTCGTGCGCGGCACGTGGTAACGGAGGACGACCGCTGTCTGCGCAGCGTCGAGGCCCTCCGCGCGGGCGACCTGGAGGCGTTTGGGAAGCTGATGAACCAGTCGCACATTAGCCTGCGCGATGATTACGAGGTGAGCTGCCGCGAGTTGGATCTCCTCGTCGAGGCGGCCTGGGCGGTGTCGGGCGTTCTCGGCTCGCGCATGACGGGCGCTGGTTTCGGGGGATGCACAGTCAGCCTGGTGCGTGCCGACGCGGTCGACCGCTTCCGTGCCGAGGTATCGCAGGCGTACGAGCAGGCCACGGGACGCAGCCCCGAGATTTACGTGTGCAGCGCCGAGGACGGTGCTGGGATCGTGGAGGCCTGAATGTGCCCCACCAGGGTCGTGCGCTTCAGCGTAGAGCCATTCGATATCTCGCTGCCGCGACCGTTCGGGACGGCGCAGGCGCGCCGCACCGAGGCTCATAACTTGCTGCTTACCCTAGAGCTCGCCGGCGGTGCCACGGGCTTGGCCGAGGTCGCCCCGGCGCCGCACGTCACTGGCGAGACACAGGACGGATCGCGCCGCATTCTTGAAGCCTTTGCCGAAGACCTCCAGGGCGCGGATGTTGCCCGCTACCGGGCGATTTCAGCGGCGTTCCACCGCGCGTATCCCGAAGCGCACGCGGCCCGCGCGGGCCTGGAGGCGCTCCTCCTCGATGCCTATTGCCGGCAGCTGGGGGCGCCTCTCTACCAGTTCCTCGGGGGCATGGCTTCTGAGGTGGTGACCGATGTGACGATCCCAATCGTGCCTCCGGCGGAGGCCGCGAACGTGGCACGCAGTGCGCTGGATGCCGGCTTCACAGAGCTGAAGGTGAAGATCGGGCTGGGCGGGCAGGACTTCGAGCGTGTCCTGGCCGTGACGCGCGCGGCGCCAGGAGCGGGCATTCGTCTGGACGGCAACCAGGGATTGCGCCCCGAGGAAGCTGTCGCGCTCCTGGACCGGCTTCTGGCCGCGGGCGTGCCCGTTTCCCTCTTCGAGCAGCCGGTGCATCGCGATGATCTGGATGGGATGCGCTTTGTTCGCGAACGCGTCTCCGTGCCGGTGGCGGCCGATGAGAGCGTGCTCACCCCCGCGGACGCCTACCGAGTCGTGGAAGCCGGCGCGGCCGACGTGGTGAACATCAAGCTGATGAAGGCGGGCGTCTTGGGCGCCCTCGATATCGCGGCGATTTGCCGGGCCGCGGGCTGCGACTTGATGATCGGCTGCATGTTGGAGTCTCGATTGGGAATCAGCGTCGCTGCGCATCTGGCCGCAGGAGTGGGCGGGTTCTCCTACATCGACCTCGATGGGCATATCCTGACCGGCGATGCGTGCATGGTGGGAGGGTTTGCTCAGCAGGGCGGGCGGCTCGTGCTCCAGCCTGACCAGCCGGGGCATGGAACGGCGCTTGCCACAACAAGGGGTTGACACCCGGGCGGCAATTCCGGTATACTATGGGGAGTATTGCCCCGGATGGGCCGGTCCCCTTCTCAAACTCGGGCAGGCGCGCCCGAGAGGGGGGCATGAAAAGACGGTTAGAGTAGTATTGCGGGGCCGGCGGGCAGAGTTGGTGCCATCCTCGATGAAAGCCAGCCGCCATCAGCCTTCCATCGGTTCATCCCCGAGCTATGCCGCTCCGCAAGGAAGGGACATGTGGTGTTGACCGGGTCCAGTCTGAGAAGCACACGCATTGTCGCTGCCGCGACTTCACTCTTGCTCACCGCATCCGCTCTTGTCCAGAGTGCTCCGGAACGCGTCGCCCAGGCCGAAGCGTCGGCCGCGAATCAGGCCACACTCTCTGATACTGCCGAGGAGAAGGCCCTCACCCTGGAGTTGAAACCCACCACTGATGAGGCGGCCGATGCGTTGATCATGCGCCTTGTCGCCGAGGCCCGCGAAGAGAAGGCGACGACGGTCAGCGATAGCGAGGCCAGCGCCAAGCTCAAGAGCAAGGCAGTCCAACAGGCGCTGAAGCTGCGTGGGTCACGCTATCGATATGGCGGTTCCTCGCGTGGCGGCTTCGATTGTTCCGGCTTCACTCAGTATGTCTACAAGCGTATGGGCGTGAACCTGCCCCACTCCTCCGCAGCCCAATTCAAGTGCGGCGAGCCGGTCGCGCGCAAGGACCTGAAGCCGGGCGACCTGGTCTTCTTTGGTCGAGGCAGCCGCTATGTTGGGCATGTGGGCATCTACATCGGCGATAACCAGTTTGTGCATGCCTCGAATCCGAGCCGCGGCGTCGTCGTCGACAGTCTGTCGGCAAAATACTACGCCAGCCGCTACCGGGGCGCGCGCCGCGTACGCAAGTGAATTACCGCGCTGAGGCCTCCCCCAGGGATTCAGAGACGGGGGGGCGTCGCGCGGAGGGAAATCTTCAGTAAGGACGAACGTTTGGTAGGGGGCGAACCTTTAGTGTTCGCCCTGATTCCTCTGGAGCCTCAACCACGTGGTAGCAGGGCGAACAGCCGAGGCGCGGAGCGGAAGCGCCGCGCTGCTTGCGCGCGAAGCCCTACGGGCTGGGGAAGTCTGCCTTCGCGGGCAACCGGGGTGCCGGCGGGCCGTGCCTCTCCATCCGTCGCCTTCATCCGTGGTATCGATGCCCACGGGCTCAGTGTTGCTGCGCGAGCTTGCGCACCACCTCCACCGCCTGGGGCATGATCGGTAGGAGTACCTCCACGCCATCTTCGACGCCCTCCAGGCTGCCACGGAGGTTGACGACCAGGCAGGAGCCGATGGTGCCCGCCAACCCGCGAGATAGGATGGCGCTGGGGCGTTTGCTGTAGCCGCGCGCGCGGATCGCCTCGGCGATGCCGGGGCATTCCCGGTCGAGCACGCTGCGCGTCGCCTCGGGCGTGATATCACGCGGGCCAAGACCCGTGGCCCCGACGGTGAGTACGATATCACAGCGCGCCGCCCATTCGCGCAGTGTCACCCGCACCGTCTCCACCTCATCCGGGAGAAGCGCGTACTCGACGACCTCGTACTCCTCGGCGGGGAGCAGCTCGCGGATCCGCTTCCCCCATTCATCTTCCACCTGGCCTTGGGCAGATCGTTGACTAATGACCAACACGCCGACGCGTATCACTCGGTCTCTCCTTTGGGCTCGCCCGGCTGCGATGGCGCCTGCTGGCGCTGGTAGCGCGCATAGTAACGCATCTGCAGCAAGCGACCCCCCGCATAGAGCAGGATCCCCAATGCGAGCCAGAAAAGAAACCAGCCGGCGTCAACAGGATCCCGCTGTGCCAGCAGCCGCTGCAGAGTGACCGCGGCCGCGGCCCAACACCCGAGGACGGGCGGTGTCGCTGGAATGTCGGTCCAGCCTCCGGCGACGAGGCCGAGACGGAGCTCGATGCCCTGCGCCAGGCGCAGTACCCCGAACGGGAAGAGGCCCAGCACGATGAAGTTGGGATCCCATTCCGGGAGGAGCCAGGCGGCGAGAATGGCGAGCACCAGGTTGATCGCCCCCTGCCGCCAGCGCAGGCGGGCCGACCGGAGGCGTATGAATTCGGCATCCGTCATCGCTCTGCATGCTCCAGCGCGGCCCTGATGATTCCGGCGAAGAGGGGATGCGCGCGGTTGGGCCGCGACCTGAACTCCGGGTGGAACTGCGTGGCGATGAAGAAGGGGTGATCCGGCAGCTCCACCATCTCCACCAGATGGCCATCCGGCGTGGTCCCGCTGATCGAGAGCCCATGCGCCGTGAGCGTATCGCGGTAAGCGTTGTTCACCTCGTAGCGGTGGCGGTGCCGCTCCAGGATCTCGGTGGTCTTGTAGAGCTTAGCCGCCAGCGAATCCTCCTTCAAGCGGCAAGGCCACTGGCCAAGCCGCATCGTTCCTCCTCGGTCGGTCACGCCCTCTTGCTCGGGGAGGAGGTGGATCACCGGGTGGGCGCAGTCCTCATCGAACTCTTGCGAAGAGGCGCCATCCAGGCCGCAGGCGTTGCGCGCATACTCGATCACCGCGCATTGCAGCCCCAGGCACAGCCCCAAGAAGGGCACGCCTGTCTCGCGCGCCCAGCGGATCGCCCGGACCTTTCCCTCGATCCCACGCAGGCCAAACCCGCCGGCGACGACCACGCCGTGGCATCCGGCGAACGCCTCCTCTGGGTCTCTGCGCTCCAGATCCTCGGACTCGACCCACTCGATTTCGACGCCGCAGTCGTTGGCGATCCCTCCATGCTGGAGCGCCTCAGCGACGCTGATATAGGCATCGCGGAGTTGGGTGTACTTCCCCACCAGGGCAACCCGAGTGTGCCTGCTGGGCCGGTGGATGGTCTCGACCATCCGCCGCCACGCCGTCAGCTCCGGCCGGCCGCCGGGCAGGCCCAGCTCGCGCACTAGATACTCGCCGAAGCCGCCCTCCTCAAAAACGAGCGGGATCTCGTAGATCGAATCGACGTCGCGCGCCTCGACGACCCCCTCTTTCGGCACGTCGCAGAAGAGGGAGATCTTGTCGCGCATCTCCTCGCTCAAGGGGGCTTTGGTGCGGCAGACGAGCACATCTGGCTGGATGCCGATCTGGCGGAGCATCATCACGCTGTGCTGCGTGGGCTTCGTCTTCATCTCGGACCAGGGGCCGACGCTTGGCACGAGGGTGACGTGGACGTAGAGCACATTGTCGGCGCCGGCGTCCTTCTTGAACTGGCGAATCGCCTCCAGGAACGGCTGGCCCTCGATGTCACCCACCGTGCCCCCGATCTCCACGATCGCCACGTGGGCGCCGCTCTCCTGCGCGATGCGGTGGATCCGCTCCTTGATCTCGTTGGTGATGTGTGGGATCACCTGGACCGTGCCACCCAGATAATCGCCGCGGCGCTCCTTGGCGATCACCGCGCCGTAGATCGCCCCCGTGGTGATGTTGGAGTTGCGGCTCAGGCTGACGTCCACGAAGCGCTCGTAATGCCCAAGATCCAGATCCGTTTCGGCGCCGTCGTCGGTGACGAACACCTCGCCGTGCTGGTAGGGGTTCATCGTGCCCGCGTCCACGTTGAGGTATGGATCCAGCTTCTGCAGAGCCACCTTGTAGCCGCGGTTTTTCAGCATGCGGCCCAGTGACGCGGTGGTGATCCCCTTCCCGATAGATGAGACGACCCCGCCAGTCACAAAGATAAACTTCGCCACTCCCGCTCTCCCCTTTCAGGCCTGCTCCGGTATGGAGGAGACGAGCCGGGTGCCTCCGCGGCGCTCGCGCCGCTATGAGCGAACCCAGAGGCCTCTTGGTACCGAGAGAACACGGATGCCCGGCCGTCAGACCTCGCCAGGCGGTCTACAGTCCATCACAGGCAGTGCGGCTGCCACGGGCAGCCCTTTTCCAAGCATCCGGGCGTTGCCGATGGCTGCGTCCAGGAATCGGGCCGCGAAGCGCGCGCCCTCGCGCACGTCATCGCCTCGGGCCAGCGCCGCCGTGAGGGCGGCCGAGAAGATGGAGCCGGCGCCGGCCATGACGCTTTGCGCCGGCCCTGACGCCACCCGCTCCTTGCCGCGCGCGTCGAAAACCAGCACGGCGCTGCCCTCCGGCGAGGGCGCATCCTCCACGACCACGCTCTGAGGGCCCATCGCGCGGATGCGCGCGGCCGCGGCGGCAAGCTCCTCCGCGGTTTCCCCCGGAGCCCCGCTCAAAATCCCCAACTCGCGCGTGGTGACGGTTACGACGGTGCTGAGCGGGAAAAGCTCGCGGATCATGCGCTTGATCGTGCGCGGCGGCGTCAATGCCACGCCTCGCTCCGACCAAAGACACGGGTCGAGGACCACCGGGTGCAGCGAGCGCCGGCGTACCCGGCCGGCAATCACCGCGGTGAGCTCGGCGGAATAGTACCAACCGATCTTGCACGCGCCCGCGCCCAGATCGGCGGCGACCGCGTCGATCTGCGCACCCACGATGCTGGCCGGCAGCTTGTAGATCCTTCGTACCGTAAAGGTGTCTTGCGCGGCGACGGTGGTGACCGCGCACGCGCCATAGACGCCGCAGCGCTCGAAGACCCTCAGGTCACTCTGCACCCCCGACGTTGCGGCGGAGTCGGAGGCCGCGATAGCTATTGCGCGCTGCATACGACCTCCGGGAGACGGGCGAGATCGGGCAGCACGGTCTCCGGACGCATCTCCGCCGGCGCGCTCTCCACGTCTTCGGCGCGCGTCACGCCCGTGAGCACGAGGACCGTATGCAGGCGCATGCGGCGTCCGGCCAGGATGTCGGTATCCATGCGGTCCCCCACCATGAAGGTCCGATCCGGCGAGGCCCCTGTGATCTGGAGGATTCGCTCGACGGCGTAGTTCTCCGGCTTGCCAATCATCAGGGGCGCCATCGAGGTGGCGGCCTGAACGGCGGCAACCAGAGAGCCACCTCCCGGGATCACCTTGCCCTCCTCAATGGGGAAGGTGAGGTCACCGTTGGTGGCGATAAAGCGCGCGCCGGCCAGGATCGCCTGCTGAGCCCGCAGCAGCTTCCGATAGGTGAACTCGCGGTCGAGGCCGACAACGACCGATTCCACGGGACCGTCCTGGTCACCGCGCAAGACTCGCACGCCCGCACGCGTGAGTTCATCGACGAGGCCCTCTTCCCCGATGACGTAAGCCGTCGTGCCGGCGAGATGATTCTCGAGGAAGTACAGGGCGGTCGCGTAGGCGGAAGTCATGATCTCGTCGGGATGGGTGGGGATTCCCATCTCCGTCAGCTTGCGCGAGTAGCTCTCGCGCGTGCGCGTGGAGTTGTTGGTGAAGTAGAAAACGGTGGCGCCGCGGCGCCGGAGCGTGGCCACGGCATCGGCAGCATAGGGGAGAACGGTATCGCCTCGGTAGATGACGCCGTCCAGATCAAAGATCACCAATGGTGGCTGCCCAGCCGCCGGGCAGGCCTCGTGCCCGCGACCGACCACGTCCCTCACACAACCCCCTCTGCTTCTGCGCCAGGGCCTGCCCGCGCTCGGTGCACGGGCGGGGCCACAACCGTTCTGAGTTTAGCACAAAACGGGCCGCGAGTCAACGAGGGTAAACGCCCGGGTATTGCCACAGTGGGCAACCGATAGGGGGGGCGGCTGTAGCGGCACCCCATATATGCTCCAGTGCCGGCCTCACCGCCGCCTATCGCGGTGAGGCCGGGGGTGCCTCGCCGCAGCGCCTACAGCCCAAGCAGGTGCGCGTTGAGCGTCAGAGTAGCACCCGCCCAGACCGCGAGGTAGATGAACGCCACCACGCGCAGCATCATTCGCACGAGGTAGTCATTCCAACGGCGATACCACTCCGCAACCAGGAGGGGCGGGATCACGAAAAGGAGCTTTGCCACGCAGAACACCGCAATCCCGTAGTTGGCGAAGTAGCCCATGATTGGGTTGGCCTCCTCGGCGAGGCCGAGGTGTAACAGGACCGCCGTGACGACCAGATCCACCAGGCAGATCGCCCCCACCACCAGCGTTTCCGCACACGGCCGGCGGGCCGGCCGGGTTCCCTCCAGACCTCTCGAGATTGCCATTGACCCCTCGGCGCCTCTTCGGGCGCGCTTGGGTCCGCGCGATGCTTGCTCATTCCCCAACAGCTCTGTGACCAAACCACGGATCGCCGGGAAAGCCGCCCGCCAGAGGCGCGATCGGATCGCTCCCTGGCGCTTGCCATCATTCAGGAGATCCGACAAGTACCGGCGCCGGGGAAGCCGCTGTCGCCAGGGGCGATGCACGAATAAATAATCTGTGTTTATCGGGGTGTCGGCCAGGGTACACTCCTGGCAGAAACGAAGCGACCTTGACAACCGCATAGAGGATGTGTCGCCGGAATCTTCAGGCAGGAGCGAGGGGATGGCGGCGAGGAGTTGCCATCTCGGAAGCGCAATCGAGCAACGGGCATGATCCCGGCCCAGGACGAACGCTGGCGGCGTGCCTGACACATGCAAGTCGAGCGACGCTTGAGGTGTCGTGGAGCGCGCGGGGTGATCGCGGCGATGGCAGCCGGAGGTGCCTTTGGTTCCCGCGAGGGCGGGGGCTGGAAGGAGGTACTCCCGCGCCAGGCTGACGGATTCCACAGCGCGCAACACGAGGCCATAAGCGAAGCGGCGAACGGCTGAGTAACGCGTGGGCAACCTACCCGAAAGAGGCGGATAGCCTTCCGAAAGGAGGGGTAATCCGCCGTGTTGTTCGTTGCCGCATGGTAACGGACCAAAGGGTCTTCGGACTCGCTTTCGGAGGGGCCCGCGTCCTATCAGGTAGTTGGCGGGATAACAGCCCACCAAGCCGATGACGGGTAGCTGGTCTGGAAGGACGGCCAGCCAGACGGGCACTGAGACACGGGCCCGGCGCCGAAGTCCCCGGGAAGACCGGGGGCGTAGGCGGCAGCAGTGGGGAATCTTGCGCAATGGGCGAAAGCCTGACGCAGCGACGCCGCGTGGGGGAAGAAGGCGGTTGTTTGTGCCGTTGTAAACCCTTGTTGGGGCGTGAAGAAAGATCGGGTGCGCCCGGTCCTGACGGTAGCGCCCAAAGAAAGCACCGGCTAACTACGTGCCAGCAGTCGCGTTGAGACGTAGGGTGCAAGCGTTGTCCATGCTCACTGGGCGTAAAGGGCGCGTAGGCGGTGAGGTCTGTCCTCCGTCAAATCCTTCGGCTTCACCGAAGGGCCGCGCGGGGGATACTGCTTCACTCGAGGGCAGGAGGGGAGAGCGGAATTCCCGGAGGAGCGGTGAAATGCGTTGATACCGGGAGGAACACCGAAGGCGAAGGCAGCTCTCTGGAATGTCCCTGACGCTGAGCGCGCGAAAGCCGGGGGAGCAAACCGGATTGGATACCCGGGTAGTCCCGGCCGTAAAAGATGGACACTGGTCCTGGGGAGCCCCGGCCCCGTTGGCCGGCTGATTTTTCCAGGGCGAAGCTCACGCGATAAGTGTCCCGCCTGAGGAGTACGGCCGCAAGGCTGAAAATCAAGGGAATTGGCGAGCATCCGCACAAGCGGCCGAGCACGTGGCTTAATTGGACGAGGCCCCAAGAACCTTACCAGGGCTTGACATGCCTCAGACCCCCCGAGAAACCGGGGCTCCATGGAGACATGGCTGGGGCACAGGTGGCGAGTGGCTGCCGTCAGCTCGTGCTGTGAAGCGTTGGGTTCACTCCCATAACGGGCGCAACCCTCGCCCGGTGTTGCCAGCGGGTGTGCCTGAAAGGGCGCATGCCGGGAACTCACCGGGGACCGCCGTGGTCTTACTTCTGTTTTTCTCGCGATGACGGGAGTGCGAAGGCCATGGGAGGAAGGAGGGGATGACGACAAGTCCGTACACCCCGGATGCCCTGGGCTGCACACGTGCTACAGAGGTCCGTACAGAGGGAACCAACGCCGCGAGGCCGAGGAAAGCTCAGAAAGCGGACCATGGTTCGGATTGCAGTCTGCAATTCGACTGCATGAAGCCTGAAGTCGCTAGTAACCGCGGGTCAGCCATACCGCGGTGAATACGTTCTCGGATGCCGTTCACATTGCCAACCACTTCCTCCCAGGTGGGTCGCTCTGAAGCCGCGTCCTCCGATTGGGCCGCGATGACCCATCGGAGCGCGTCCAGGAGTGGCCCTGACGAGGAGGTTGAAGGAGGGGCAAAGAGGCCGTACTGTGAGGTGCGGCAGAATTCCTTGAGACACCGAACACTCGGGCCTGGGGGGCCCGGCGACACGCCTCTATTCGGGGATCCAGGGTGGCTGGCACCTTGACAACCAAAGAGAGCATCTGTCGGATCATGTTCACCAAGGGCATATGGTGGATGCCTTGGCGCCAGAGCCGATGAAGGACGCGGCCACCCTGCGAAAAGCCTCGGGAAGCCGGTGGCAGGCTGTGAACCGGGGATATCCGAATGGGGAAACCCAGGGCGGGTCATGCCGCCCTGCGGGGAGACTCTTGGTCTTCTCGCGGGAACCGGGCGAACGGAAACATCCCAGTAACCCGAGGAAGAGAAAGCAAACGCGATTCCCCCAGTAGCGGCGAGCGAAAAGGGAACAGCCTAAACTTGGGTTCTGGCCCCTGTGTGGGGGTACAGGCCCGAGGGTCGCGGGGAAGAGAAGGCAGAAATCTGCTTCCGTGGGTCGTTGGGGGCAGCTAGCTGAAGCCCCTGGGAAGGGGCGCCGCAGAGGGTGAGAGCCCCGTAAGCCAAAGCTGCTAGAACGATCTGCCTCTTACCCCGAGTAGCACGGGGGACGGGAGCCCTTGTGCGAATTCGCGAGTACCACCTCGCAAGGCTAAATACTCCTGGCGACCGATAGCGCATCAGTACCGTGAGGGAAAGGTGAAAAGAACCCCGGGAGGGGAGTGAAACAGAACCTGAAACCATATGCCTACAGGCAGTCAGAGTTCCTTCTATGTCACGCCGTGGCATAGAGCGGGAATGATGGCGTGCCTCTTGCAGAAGGAACCGGCGAGTCACTGTCGCTGGCCTTGGTTAAGGCCGAGAGGCCGCAGCCGCAGCGAAAGCGAGTCTGAAGAGGGCGTAGTCGGCGGCAGTGGACCCGAAACCGCGTGATCTCCCCATGGCCAGGGTGAAGCGAGGGTAACACCTCGTGGAGGCCCGAACCCGTTGGTGGTGCAATACCATGGGATGAGCTGTGGGGAGGGGTGAAATGCCAATCGAACGCGGCGATAGCTGGTTCTCCCCGAAATGCATGTCAGTGCAGCCTCGGGCGCATGGTGATGGGGGTAGAGCACTGGATGGCGCTAGGGACCACACCCGGCACCCGAACCCAACCAAACTCCGAATACCATCACCGGAAACCCGGGAGTGAGGCGATGGGGGATAAGCTCCATCGCCAAGAGGGAAACAACCCAGACCGCCGGCTAAGGCCCCTAAGTGCGGGCTCAGTGAACGAAAGGATGTGGGACGGCGAAGACGCCCGGGATGTTGGCTTGAAAGCAGCCATCGTCGAAGGAGTGCGTAATAGCACACCGGGGGAGTCGCCCTGCGCCGAAAATTCACGGGTCTTAAGTCCGCCGCCGAAGCCGCGGGACTCGTAATACGCAAGAGATGAACTCCGTTGAGGAGATCTGGGCCGGGTGAGGCGGGTGATGACGAGCTTGCGGCTGCCGGCCCCCTTTTTCGGGAGGGAATGCATGGCGTATTACGAGTCGGTAGGGGAGCGTTCCGTCGTAGGGTGAAGCGCGCGTGAAAACGCGCGTGGACGAAACGGAAGTGCGAATGCCGGTATGAGTAGCGTTGCAGGGGTGAGAATCCCCTCCGCCGAAAGCCTAAGGTTTCCTATGCCGCAATGTTCGTCAGCGGCGGGTTAGGCGGGCCTAAGCTGAGGCCGAAAGGCGTAGGCGATGGACAGCCGGTCACATTCCGGCCCCACCAGGGGCAGGGTGGTCCACAGGGCATAGTGCAAGGCGGCCCTCCCGGGTAACCGGGATATCCGCGGCCTCGCAGCGCCCTCACCGCTCTCGCCACATTCTGCCAGAGCATGCGGGAAGTATCCCTGCCGTGCGCTGGTGGATGAACCAGGCGAGGGCTATCCCGCGGGGACGTGGGAACGTCCTTCCGGGGGGCGGCTGGTAGCCCACCCGGCAGGACCTAACCGCCAAGAAAAGCCGCGGGAGGAACCCCCTGGTGCCCGTACCTCAAACCGACACTGGTAGGCGAGGAGAGAATCCTCAGGCGAGCGGGAGAACCCTCGTTAAGGAACTCGGCAAATTGGCCCCGTAACTTCGGGAGAAGGGGCGCTCCACCCTCTCAACACACCCCAGCGCGGGTTGTGGGAGGACGAGGAGCCGCAGGGAAACGGCCTGGGCGACTGTTTACAAAAAACACAGGTCTCTGCTAAGTCGCAAGAAAGACGACGTATAGGGGCCGACGCCTGCCCAGCGCCAGGACCTAAGGGGATGGGTTCGCGAAACCCATCGCGGGCTTTGAACCGAAACCCTGGTTAGCGGCGACCGCGACACGAAGCGGTCCGAAGGTAGCAAGATTCCTTGACAGCTAACTACTGTCCTGCTCCAACGGCGTCACGACCCAGGCGCTGTCTCAACGAGGGACCCGGCGAAATTGCGATATCGGTGAACATGCCGATGACCCGCGGTAGGATGGAGAGACCCCGGGAGCTTTACCGCAGCTTGCTGTTGGGCGCGGCTGAGTGATGAAGAGATCTAGGTGGGAGCCCAACGTCGCCTCTGCCCATGCGCCAAACGCACGGGTGGGGATGAGTGATGGGCAGAAGTGGAATACCACCCTTCGTTCAGCGCGTGTCCTCATCGCCCCTGTGCAGGGGGCGAGACCGCGGCTGGTGAGCGGTTCCGGCTGGATCGGCATCCTCCTAAAAAGTAACGGAGGAGTCCAATGGTCGCCTCAGCCTGGCTGGAAATCAGGCAGTGACTTGCAAAGGGATAAGGCGGCTTGACTGCGAGAGCGACGGCTCGAGCAGGTGCGAAAGCAGGGCTTATCGACACGATGGTACCTCGTGGGAGGGCCATCGGACAACGGATACAAGCTCCCCGGGAATACAGGGCTCACCTCGCCCGAAAGATCCCATCGACGGCGAGACGTGGCGCCTCGTTGCCGGCTCATCCCATCCTGGGGCTGAAGCAGGTCCCAAGGGTTGGACTTCTCGTCCATGAAAGGGGTCCGTGAGCTGGGAATAGACCGTCGTGAGACAGGTCGTGTCCTATCCACCGTGGGCGTGGGAGACTTGAGAGGGTCTGCCCCCAGTACGAGAGGACCGGGGCGGGCGGACCTCCGGTGTATCTGTTGTGCCGCCAGGCGCACCGCAGAGTAGCTGACGTCCGTTACGGATAAGCGCTGAAAGCATCTAAGCGCGAAGCCGGCCTCAAGACAATAGGTCTCCATTCAGGCCCCTGGTAGACTACCAGGTTGATAGACCGGAGGTGTAAGGGTCGCGAGGCCTTGAGCTAACCGGCACTAATCGGCCGAAAACATGAGACGACAGAGCTCTCTTTGGTGTCATCACGCGGGCGCGCCTCCCTCATGGG